>JAPLPA010000385.1 GCA_026400415.1 Afipia sp.
AGCGCGAATCCGATGTGCCGTTACAGGCGGTGCGATTTAACGATGTCATGAACACCATTGCGTCGGTGCCGACCAAGATGCGCATCGTGATGCTCGACGCGTGCCGCAACGATCCCTTCGGGTCCATCAATAAAATCGCCGGAAAAGGATTGGCACTGGTCGATACCAAGGCGAATGCGGCGGGCTCCTTCGTGTCATTCTCAACGTCTCCGGGAACCGAGGCGCTCGACGGTAGCGGAGTGAACAGCCCTTATACAACCGCACTTGTGGTGTCGGCCCGCGAGCCAGGCCTCGCAATCGAGGATGCCTTCAAGAAGGTGCGCCTCGCGGTCAACAAATCCACCGATGGCCAGCAGATTCCGAGGGAAAGCTCATCGCTCGTGAGCGACTTCTCGTTCTTTCCGGGCGCCGGTGCCAAGCCGGGTTCGCGCAGCGGCGCGCGCTCGATTGCGGATTGGCGTCAGCTTCTGCGCGGGCAGGCGCCGCAGGCGGCCTATGACCTCGTGATCGCGGACGATTCTGTCGAAGGCTACCAAGCCTTTGTAGAGTTGTATCCGCAATCGGCTTATGTGGCGCAGTTGCGCGTTGTTATCGAGCGCCGACGCGAAATGATCACATGGAGTGGCGTCGTCAACGCGAACACTCCCGGGGCTTACCGCGCGTTTCTCGCCAGCTATCCGAATAGCGATTTGGCAGCGACCGCACGCAAACTCCTTGAGCGCGCTCTCAACCGGCCTTTGAATGCGGTCGCTGCAGCGAACGCCTCAACTCCGGGCGGAGGAGCGCCCAACGCTGGTCCGACGGGCCCGCAACAGGCCTCGCTTGCCGGACCGACATGCCCTTGCGGTCCTTCGCAGCCGCCGGCCCGATCGGCACCTCCGCCGCGCCGCGTTGACGTGGCACCGCCGCCGCGTAGGGTCATTCAACGTGAGCCTCCAGAGGATCGCGGTCTGTCGCCGGGAGAAAAGGCTGCCATCATCGGCGGTGCCGCTATTATCGGTGGTGCTCTCCTTGGCGGAGCGATGGGTGGCGGTGGCCGCGATCGGATGGGTCACGATTACTAAGTATTGAGGGTATCGGAGCGCCGGGCATTTTAGCCCGGCGTCTGCCTTGCTGGGGCTAACCGAACCGTGTAACGATTGTCCGCTCGGGGTATAGCGTAGCCTGGTAGCGCGTCGGTTTTGGGTACCGCAGGGCGCAGGTTCGAATCCTGCTGCCCCGACCAGCTAACCTGATGATTTATTAGGTTTTTCTCCAAGGAACGGCAACTCCTTTGCCGCCAGCTTTGGCCACTTAGTGTTTCCCACAGTGGCTCGAATAACAGCCGTGTGGCCCCGCTAAACTGGCCGCGCTGTTCAGGCAGATCATTGCCATCACGAGCGCCAAGCAGATCGAGAATTTCCGCATCGGAGTCTCCAAAGCTCTTGTTCACTTCAGTTACTGGACGCAGGCTAAACCGGTTTCGCGGCAACGATCAGTTTCCCGGCGCTCCGGCCGGCTTCATTGCTGCGGTGGCCGGAGGCGGTGCGGGCCGTGATGGCTTGTCCTGCTTTTTTGACCAATTGCCGTAGTAGGCAACGGCGGTCAGGATCGCGATGCCACCAATGCTGACGCCTAGCTGTGCCCAGAACGTGCCCCAGCTCAGCAACAGGATGAAGTGCGCCACGAACGAGAGAAATACACCAACGCAGAAAACCTGCAGAGATTGCTGTCCGCATTTCATCAGTGGGTCGAAAATCTTCCATTCAAGTCCAGGCCAATCCTTGCGCACGAAACGGGTCACGAAAAACGCGATCACCACGAAATGGAGAACGCGGTAGGGGGCCAGGAACGTTTTGTCGTTCGGGTTGAACGCGTCATACAGCCACTTCGGGAAAAGGTCTCCGAAGGCCTCAAAACGGCCGGCCATCGTCATGATCAATGCGAAGACCAGATACACCGATCCTGCGATCAACAGCCATCGCGACTTGATCACGGATTGAGATTCCTTGGCACCTCCGAGCGCGAACCACGAACCATGCGCCGAAGACGAACAGCAGTTGCCACGTATACGGATTGAAGTACCAGCTACCTGCCGGATAGGCTGAGAAATTCCACCCAAATTGCCGCGCGGCGAAATAAAGCGCGAGCGATGCCAGCATCACGAGATCGGGCTTGTGCAGCATCAGCCACAGCACCGGAGGAAAGAACCGCATCAAGATGATGTAGAGCGGCAGCACATCCAGATTGACCGGCTTGAACCGCAGCAGCAATCCCTCGGTGAGCGTCTGGATCGGATTGTCGACGAGGCCAGCAACGTTGAACTCGTTGATGATGTCGGGATCGTTATAACGCAATGCGACCCAGCCTATGGCCGCGATATAAATTACGAACAGCAGGACGTGCGCGACGTAGAGTTGCCAGACGCGCTTCCACAGCCGCGTCGAACCGACAATGAACCCTCGATCCAGCATCAGTTTGGCGTAAACGAAGGATGCTGTGTATCCGGATATGAAAACGAACAGGTCGGCTGCGTCGCTGAATCCGTAGTTCCGGGTCGTAACCCAATTCACGACGTTGTGCGGAATGTGATCGAGAAAAATCCACCAATTGGCGACACCACGAAACAGATCGAGCCGGAGGTCGCGGCCTTTTGCGGGAAGGGTTGCCTGGATATCCATGACTGCTGTTTCGTCGTAATAGTTGGCGGGTAAGCAAATCAGTGATTTGCGCCGATGATTGTCATATCGATTGCAACAGAATATACCAAATTTTGGCGGGCCAACTGTCGATTGTGTCGCGGTATCTTGGCCGCGGCAGAGCCAAGAATCGCAGCTTTTTATGTATCTTGGCGTTGCCGTGGATGATCCACTAAGAGGCCAGAGGGTTCTTTTTCATGACCGCGCGAATCTTCAAACCCGCCAAGAATGCGATGCAATCGGGATGGGCAAAGACGAAGGAATGGCAACTTGATTATGAGCCCGAACAGCCTCGTGTGATCGAGCCGCTGATGGGATGGACCAGCTCCGGCGACATGAAACAGCAGCTGTCGATTCATTTCGACACCAAGGAAGACGCCATCGCCTATTGTGAGCGCGAGGGGATTCCGTACCAAGTGCTGGAGCCGAAAGAATTGAAGCCGCGTGTGAAGGCCTATTCCGACAATTTTGCCTTTCGGCGCACTGAGCCGTGGACGCATTGAAATCCTGCGGCGCTTCCCAACAGCACCGTCGGACGTTCGTCAAGTTGAATGATGAAATGTCGGTCGCGAGACATTCCAGGACTTCGTTTTCGTCTACTCCGACAATGGCCATCTCACTCACGCCGCTCCCCAGTGCACATGAAAAGTTGTGGTTGCGCGCCATGGGCTTGCGGTGACAACTTGGTCCCAATGCCGGCAATAAGGTCCGGTTGCGGCGCACAAAAAATAATTGGCGCGAGGCCAAGAAAGGCCAAGGGAGGCCAAGACAAGCGATGGCTCTTCGTTCCGGCATCGATCCGAAATCAACTGACGCCATACGCAACGCCGAGGCGATGCGCGCATTGGTGGCGGACCTTCGTGACAAGCTGTCTCAAGTCGCCGAAGGCGGTGGCGAGGCGTCGCGCGCCAAACATACCGGGCGCGGCAAGATGCTGGCACGCGAACGCGTCGATCTGCTGATCGATCCGGGGACCGCGTTTCTGGAATTTTCGCCGATGGCGGCCTATGGCCTTTACGGCGGTGCAGTCCATTCCGCCAGCATCGTGACCGGCATCGGTCGCGTATCGGGCCGCGAATGCGTCATCGTCGCCAACGATGCGACGATCAGTGGCGGCACTTATTATCCGATGACGGTGAAGAAGCATCTGCGCGCGCAGGACATTGCGCGTCAGAACAATCTGCCGTGCATTTACATGGTGGATTCCGGCGGCGCGTTTCTCCCGCAGCAGGACGAAATCTTTCCGGACGAAAAGCATTTCGGTCGCATCTTCTACAATCAGGCGAACATGTCTGCGCAGGGCATTCCACAGATCGCCATTGTGATGGGGTCGTGTACGGCGGGTGGCGCCTATGTGCCGGCGATGTCCGACGAGAGCATTATCGTCAAAAACCAAGGCACGATCTTTCTCGGTGGTCCGCCGCTGGTTAAGGCTGCGACCGGAGAGGTCGTCACCGCAGAAGAGCTCGGCGGCGCAGACGTTCATTCGCGTCAGTCAGGCGTGACCGATCATTATGCGCAGAACGACAGCCACGCGATCGGTATCGCGCGGCGCATTGTTGGCAACCTTAATCCCGCGACATCGGCCGCAACCGGCTTGCGTGAGCCGCGCGAACCGCTGTTTGCGCGCGAAGATATTTACGGCGTAGTGCCTGCGGATGCGCGAAAGCCGTTCGATGTGCATGAAATTATCGCGCGCATCGTCGACGGTTCGGAATTCGAGGAATTCAAGAAGCTTTACGGAACGACGCTGATTTGCGGTTTCGCGCATATCTGGGGTTATCCGGTCGGCATCATTGCGAACAACGGAATCCTGTTCAGCGAGAGCTCGCTGAAGGGCGCACACTTCATCGAACTTTGCTGCCAGCGTAATATTCCGTTGCTGTTCCTTCAGAACATCACCGGTTTTATGGTCGGCAAGAAATACGAGGCCGGCGGAATCGCGCGCGATGGCGCGAAGCTTGTCACGGCGGTCGCTACGGCGTCGGTTGCTAAGTTTACCGTCGTCATCGGTGGCTCCTATGGTGCAGGCAATTACGGAATGTGCGGCCGTGCTTACAGTCCACGGTTTTTGTGGATGTGGCCCAATGCGCGTATCTCAGTCATGGGCGGCGAGCAGGCCGCAATGGTGCTCAGTCAATTGCGCCGCGACAATATCGAGGCGAAGGGCGGCAAGTGGTCTGCCGAGGAAGAGGACACATTCCGCGCGCCCATCCGTGCACAATATGAATCGCAAGGCCACCCATATTACGCGACCGCGCGGCTTTGGGACGATGGTGTGATCGATCCTGCGGATACGCGGCTTGTGCTGGGACTTGGGTTGTCGGCGGCGGCGAATGCACCTGCCGAGCCGACGCGCTTCGGCGTGTTTAGGATGTGATGATGAAGACTCCATCCAGAGCAAGCAGCGCGGCCAAGCCACTCTATCGCCGTTTCCATACATTGCTGATCGCCAATCGCGGCGAGATCGCATGCCGCGTCATTCGTACTGCACGGTCGATGGGTTTGCGCACCGTTGCGGTATATTCGGAAGCCGATGCCGATGCCTTGCATGTCGAGATGGCGGACGATGCGGTGCTGATTGGTCCTGCGCGCGCGCGCGACAGCTATCTCAATATCGATCGTATACTTGAAGCTGCGCAAAAGACCGGAGCGGAAGCGGTTCACCCCGGCTACGGCTTTTTGTCGGAGAACGCCGACTTCGCGCGCAGATGCGCCCAAGCTGGAATTGTCTTCGTCGGCCCCACCGCCGAAATGATGGAGGCGATGGGTTCGAAGTCCGGCTCAAAAATGCTGATGGAAAAAGCGGGCGTCCCGCTCGTTCCCGGTTATCACGGCGATGCGCAGGACGATGCAACATTGGCGAAGGCCGCCGACAAGGCCGGCTATCCCGTGCTGGTGAAGGCGTCGGCCGGTGGCGGCGGGCGCGGCATGCGCGTGGTCCATACCGAGGCGGCTTTGCTGCACGCGGTGCAGACCACCAAGGCCGAGGCCGGCGCAGCTTTCGGCAATCTCAGATTGTCGGCGACAGCCACGGCAATCTGGTGTCGTTGTTCGAGCGTGAATGTACGCTGCAGCGTCGCCACCAGAAAGTCATCGAGGAAGCGCCTTCGCCGACACTCAATTCAAAGCAACGCGACGCTGTATGTGCGGCCGCGCGAAAAGCCGCAGGTGCGGTGAACTATGTCGGAGCGGGGACCATCGAGTTTGTCTCAGACGGTAAGGAATTTTTCTTCATCGAAATGAACACGCGTCTTCAGGTCGAACACCCCGTTACGGAACTGATTACAGGCGTCGATCTGGTCGAATGGCAGTTGCGCGTTGCGTTCGGCGAAGAACTTCCGCTCAGTCAAGAGCAGATCAAACTCAACGGCCACGCCGTCGAAGCGCGCGTGTATGCCGAAAATCCCAACAAGAATTTCATGCCGTCGGTCGGCGCTCTCCGAACCTGGCGCATGCCCGACGCTGTCGACGGCCTGCGGATCGACGCAGGCTACGGCGAAGGAAAGGCCGTATCTCCAAATTACGACGCCATGCTGGCAAAAGTGATTGCTTGGGCGCCAACGCGCGACCTTGCGATCTCCCGGCTCAATCGTGGCCTCGAAGAAACCGACATTCGCGGTGTGGTGACGAATATTCCGTTTCTGTCTGCGCTGATTACCCATCCTGATGTGCGGGCCAACGCCATCGATACTGGCTTCATCGAGCGTGAACTGGGAAAGCTGGCACCTGAGCCGCCTATGCCATCCGAACTTGAACTTGGTGCCGCAGTCGCCGCCATCCTGGATGCAGAAGCTGAAGCAGCAATAGGCGACCTGCATTCGCCTTGGCGTTCGTCCGGCTGGACAGCGGTTGGCGCGCGTCAGCGGCGCTTTGTGTTTCGGCAAGGCGCAGCAGAACACGCCCTTACCCTTCGTTACGGACGCGAGGCTTCAACGCTATGTATCGATGGTCGCGAAATCGGGTTTTCAAGTGCAGCATCATCCCGAGGCGGGATCGATCTTGTTCTCGATGGCGTGAAACGTCACATCGCAGGATTGCTCGACGGACGTGAAATCTACGTTCGAACCCAAAATGGCCGTTTCGAAATGCATTGGGTCGATCCTTTTGGCACCGAAGATGAAGAGCAGGCTGGCGCGGATCGCGTCGTTGCGCCGTTGCCCGGAACAGTGGTTGCTCTTTTGGTTCAAGAAGGAGCGATGGTGGAGAAGGGCGCGCCGATCCTGACCGTCGAAGTCATGAAGATGGAGCAGACCTTGCGTGCGCCGTTTGCCGGCACGGTCATGAAGCTGAAGTGCAAGGTCGGAGACATTGTGCAGGAAGGCGTTGAGTTGGCCGAAATCGAGCCGCTCAAGGGTACGGCGAAAGTTTGAGGTCGCGATGACCGATCAGGTTCGGATTGTCGAAGTCGGGCCGCGCGACGGGCTTCAAAACGAAAAGATTCCGGTCAGCGTCGAGGCGCGTGTCGCTTTCATCGAAAATCTCGTCAAGGCCGGTCTTCGTAGAATTGAGGTCGGCAGCTTCGTGTCGCCGAAGGCCATTCCCCAGATGGTCAACTCCGATCAGGTGTTGCGTGCGGTCGATCATCATCCCGGTTATGAATTTCATGTTCTGGTTCCAAACGAGAAAGGCTATGAGGCCGCAAAAGCCGCCGGCGCGAAGGTTGTCGCCGTGTTCGCGTCCGCGTCCGAGGGTTTTTCAAAAGCCAACATCAATTGCTCGGTCGCTGAGTCAATCTCGCGGTTCACGCCTGTTATCGAACGTGCGAAGGCGGATGGCATCAAGGTTCGCGGTTATGTGTCCTGCGTGCTCGGCTGCCCATATGACGGCGAGGTGAAGCCTTCGGCAGTGGCGGCTGTGGCAAAGAAACTCTGGGATCAAGGTTGCTACGAAGTCTCACTCGGCGACACCATCGGCGTCGGCACGCCGATGAAAGCGCGCCAGTTGTTGCGCGCGGTGGCTGCGGATGTGCCGATCAAAAAGCTCGGCCTGCATTTCCACGACACCTACGGTCAGGCGTTGGCGAACCTGTATGCAGGATTGGAGGAGGGCGCGCGCGTGATCGATTCCGCAGCGGGCGGTCTTGGCGGCTGTCCTTATGCGCCGGGCGCAACCGGAAACGTCGCGACCGAAGATGTCGTCTACATGTTGGAGGGCATGGGCATTAAAACCGGCGTTGACATGCAAAAGCTCGTTGCGGCCACCAACGAGATTTCAAATTTGCTTGGCAAGCCGCCTGTCAGCCGCGTGACCTCTGCGATCAACGCAAGCCGAAGCAAATAAGCGTCAGCGCGAAGCCGGTCCCATCACGAGGTCGGGTAGATAAGTCGAGATTCCCGGGAAGAAGCACAACAGCAATACCGCCACCATCATCAGCAGCACGAACGGCAAGGTGCCCCAGATCACCTCAGACAGAGGAATGTCGGGCGCAACATTGCGGATGACAAAGATATTCAATCCGACCGGCGGATGAATAAGCCCCATCTCCATCACGATGGTCATGACGACGCCGAACCAGATGATGGCAAACCCTGCGGCGCGCAGCGGCGGCAGGATGATCGGCGCGGTCATCAGGATGATCGAGACCGGCGGCAGAAAGAATCCGAGGACGACGGTCATACCCAATATAGCGGCGAGCAATTCCCATCGCGGTAGCTGCATGGCGACAATGGCGTTTGCGGCAGATTGCGAGATTGTCAGATAGCTCATGACGTAGGAGTAGAGAAGCGACATGCCGATGATGAGCATCAGCATGGTGGAC
>JAPLPA010000497.1 GCA_026400415.1 Afipia sp.
TCCAGGTCGCCATGGTGGCGTGCGCCGGACGGATCTTCATGCCCTTGATGTCGGCGGGCGAGACGATCTTCTTGGACTTGGAATGGAACGTGCCGGGATCGTGCACGAAGGCGAGGCAGAACTTGACGTCCTTCATCTCCTTGTCGGCGTAGGCGCGATACCAGGCATCGAGCGCCTGCGAGCCGCCCTTGGCGTTGGAAATCAGGAACGGCAATTCGCCGGCGGCGATGATCGGGAAGCGGCCGGGCTGATAGCCGGGGTTGATGTAGGTGAGGTCGGCGATGCCGTCGCGCGCCATGTCGACCGACGCGCCCCAATCCTCGAGCGCCTTCTGCAGCGGATGCGACGGCGGCACCCAATGCGACAACTTGAGTTCGAAGGTCTTGTCCTGGGCAAATCCGGCGGTGGTTCCGCACAGCAGGCCGGCGACGGCGAGCGCGGAAACGCAAGTAGCGAGACGGGTTTTCATCGATTTCTCTCCCTCGGTTGAAACCGTTGGTTACAAAGCCAACTTTTTTTATTATTCAGCCGCATGTTGTCGTGGTTGTAAAGGGAAGTATATGGTTTGGTATCAAACTATATGCTTGACCGCCACGCGCGGCCGGCAGGGAGCGACGACGTGAGGGCGAAGGATTTGGCGGCGGATTTGGCCGCGAAGAAGCCGGCCGTGAATAAGGTCCGCCGCAGGCGTGGCAATGGCGGCAGCCGTGTGCGGCGCGGCAAGAACGGGGCGACCACCGTCGAATCGATCAATTTCGGGCCGCTGGCGACCTGGGTCGGCTTTAATCTGCGCATGGCGCAGGAGGCGACGTTCCAGGCTTTCTCCCGCCTGTCGCAGGAGATCGGCGAAAGTCCGGGCCGGTTTGCGACCCTGACCCTGATTGCGCGCAATCCCGGCATCAGCCAGACCGAACTGAGCCAGGCCGCCGGCCGCGACAAGTCGAGCCTGACCCCGGTCGTCGAGGATCTGGTGCGGCGCGGCCTGGTCGAGCGCAAGCGCCTCAACCACGACCGCCGCGCCTATTGCCTCAACGTCACCCGCGACGGCAAGAAGACTTTGGCGACGATGATGACCTGCGCGCGGCGGCACGAGCGCAATCTCGACAAGATCATCGGCCTGCGCGACCGCGCGCGGTTTATCGAGATCCTGAAGAAGCTCGCCGCCGGGATGGAATAAGCGCGCGCCGCGGCTTGGGCGAGCGCTAGGCGGTAAACTTCGTCAGCACCGCTTCCGGCACCGGATGCGAGCGCAAGCGGCCCTCGGCGTCGCGCACCGTCCACACCCGTTTCTCCGCGCATTCGGCACAGAGTTCGCCGTTGAGCGAGAGCTTGTGCTCGACGTCGAAGCTGGAGCGGCCGAAGGTGATCGTGCTGGCGACCTCAACGTCATCGCCGAAGCGCGTCGGCTTGATGAATTTCGCCTGCGTGCGCACCAGCGGCCAGCCGGTGAATTCCAGCCGCTTGAACATCTCGAACTTGGTCATGCCGAGCGCCACCTCGAACAGCATCGCCGTCGAGTGGTCGAAGATACGGAAATAGTTCGGAAAGAAGATGATGCCGGCGGGGTCGCAGTCGCCCCATTCGATGCGCACCGCGCGGGTGTTGGTGAAAGTGGCCATC
>JAPLPA010000079.1 GCA_026400415.1 Afipia sp.
CTGCCTCGGCCTTCGCCTTGGCTTCAGCCTTCGCCTTGGCTTCGGCCTCACTCGCGGGCTTCCAGCTGCCCTTCTCGATCTTCGTGCAATCCTTGTATCCGTCAGCGAAACAGGCAGTCACTCCCAAACCGAGCGAAAGTCCTGCGGCCAAACCTACGCGAACCAGCGTTTTCATAAATGTCCCTTTCGGCGATGTTTCGATCTGACGGATGCCGACATTTGCGGCGCCCTCATTGCCGGGCAACATGATGTGTCGCGCTTCGCGATTAAAGAAAAACCTCGGTACTCACTTTAGAATGTGTGTATTTCAAAATCGCTGTTGCGACGATTTGGCAGATTGATTGAAGCGGTCCGTCAACAGCTGCGACACGCGCATCATTTCGCAACCGTCGCCATCAGCCATTCGCGGAATGCGACGATCTTCGGCACTTTCGTCGTTTCCTCCGGCGCCACGAAATAATATCCTGCATCCTGCGGTAGCGTCACATCGAAGGGCGCGACGAGGCGTCCTTTTGCGATGTCATCCTGCACGAACGACGTATGGCCAATCGCGATGCCGATGCCGTCGATTGCCGCCTGCACTGTCATAAACGACAAGTCGAAGGTAAGACTCGGATTTTTCGCAATCTTCGTCGGAAGTCCGGCTGCGGTAAGCCATAGCCGCCAATCATCGCCGTAGCTCGTTGTGTGCAGCAGCGTGAAGCGCGCAATGTCTTCCGGCTTCTTCAGCGCGTTCGGTCCCTTCAGCAAAGTCGGGCTGCAGACCGGAAACATCTGGTCGGCCATGAGCCAGTCCGCGCGCAGATCTTTCCATTGTCCGCGCCCGTAACGGATCGCGGCGTCGACATCGCCGCGGCGAAAATCCACCAGTTCCGCCGACGTCGTGATGCGAACGTCGATGTCCGGGTGTTGCTCCTGAAAACCCGACAGGCGCGGCAGCAGCCATTTGGTGGCGAGCGATGTCATCAGGCTGACGGTGAGAACCTTGTCGTCGTCCTTGCGCAGCAGGCGGTCAGTCGCGAACCGCAAATCCTGGAAGGCTGCACGTATGCCAGGCAGATATTCCGCCGCCTTCGGCGTCAGCACCAGCGAACGGTTTTTTCGCTCGAACAGGCGCAGTCCCAGCTCCTCCTCCAGCCGGCGGATCTGATGACTGATGGCGGTCTGGGTGACGTTCAATTCCAGCGCCGCATTGGTGAAGCTGAGATGCCGTGCGGCGGCCTCGAAGGCCCGCAATCCGTTCAATGAGGGCAGTCTGGCGACCATCTTGGCACCTTAATAGATGAGATTTTCTCATAATACGGGGGACAGAGTGTCGTTTGTCAATGGGCCTTTTTGGGTCAATATTCCAGCCATCGAATTCACTTCAGGAGGCCAACATGTCAACTTGCAACACAGAATTGATGACAAATCATCATCGTCCAGACTTCTCGCATCCATTGATGCTGATCTCGGACACGCTCCACACATGGGGTCAGCGTTATCGCTCCCGCCAGGAGCTTGCCCACCTAACCGAACGTGATTTTCACGATGTCGGTTCGAGTTGGTCAGATTTTGCCAACGAGGCCAACAAGCCGTTCTGGCAGGCGTGAAAACAACCAGGGAAGGCCGGGTGAAAGCCCGGCCTTTTCTTTGAACCGATGGGGCCTCGCAATGTTTGCGCGTCAGCCAGATCAAATACTTGCAAACGGTCTCGGGCAGTTCACCGATCTGCTGCGGCTGCCGTCGGGCAAATCGCTGACCGTGAGATTTGTCACCCCGGATGACGCGGCCGCGCTGCAATCCTACTTCCGCGCGCTTTCGCGAGATTCGCGCCATCGCCGGCTGATGGGCGCGGCGAACGAATTGCCGGCGTCCGAACTCGACAAGTCAACGCACGTCGGCGCACAGAACATCTTTGCGGTTGTCGCTGAAATTGACGTTGACGGCTCACGCGTCGTCGTCGGCGAGGCGCGCTACGCATTCAATCCTGAAAACTTGAGCGCGGAGTTTGGATTATCCATCGACGATCGCTTTCAGGGTCAGGGCATCGGTGCGACCATGCTGGCCAATCTCGAATGCCGCGCGGCGGCGCTCGGCGCGAGCCGCCTGATCGGCGACACGCTGCGCAACAACGACGCCATGATTGCGCTGGCACGCAAGCTCGGTTTCATTTTTACAACGACACCGGGAGACTGGAAACAGGTCCGGTTTGAAAAGCGTCTGTCGTTCGCCGCCGCGGACATCCCTTGCGAAAGCTGGCGTCTTGCCGCCTCGGGGGGCTTTCCAATGAATGTGTTCTCTCCCGCAATCTGATTTGTGATAAGGCATCCGAAACGCCGCGCGCCGCGCGGGCGCCCCGGAGGCTTGACTGATGGCACAATCCGCAAAACCCGATATTTGGCTCGCATCCGGTGTCCGCACGCCATTCGCAAAGGTCGATGGACCATTAAGCGGCGTAGATGCAATTGCGATGTCGGTCCCCGTCGTCAAGAACATGATCGGCAAGCTCAACGGCGGCAAACCCGATTTTGCGGTGTGGGGCAACGTCGTTCCTAATCTGACGTGGAGCAACATCGCCCGCGAAATTCTGATGGACGCGGGCGTCGATCCGACAGTGCCGGCCTATTCGACCGTGATGGCGTGTTCGACCAGCATGATCGGTGTGTTCGAGGCGGCCGGCATGATCGACGGCAACACGCGTAACCTCGCTTTGGTGGGCGGCGTCGATAGTCTCAGCCAGATTCAATTGGGATTGGGTATGTCGCTGTCGAACTGGGTACGCCAGTTTCAGAGCGCGCGTTCGCTCGGGCAGAAGCTCAGCCATGCCGCCGATATCAAGCTGAGCGACGTGCGGCTCTATATTCCTGCCGTCAGCAACCGCACCACGGGAATGAGCATGGGTGAGCATACCGAAATCACCGCCAAGGTCTGGAATATCTCGCGCGAGGCGCAGGACCAGATTGCGCTTGAGAGCCATCAGCATGCGGTGGCGGCGTGGGATCGCGGCTTCTTCGACGATCTCGTGATTCCGTTCGGTGATGTGCGTCGTGACACCATTCCGCGCAAGGATACGTCCTTGGAAAAGCTTGCGCGGCTGTCGCCTGCATTCGACCGCACCAGCGGCAAAGGCACGTTGACGGCAGGCAATTCGTCGCCGCTGACGGATGGCGCGTCGAGTATCTGGGTTGGTTCTGAGAAGGGTCTCGAAAGAATTCCAGCGAATACCCCGCGCGTCAAACTGATCGACTGGGAAATTGCCTCGGTGGATTTCCGCGTCGAGGGTCTGCTGATGGCACCGCCTTACGCTATCCCTCGCTTGCTGGCGCGCAATTCACTCAAATATGACGACATTCATCTCTGGGAAATTCATGAAGCGTTCGCAGCGCAAGTGCTGGCGCACATCAAGGCGCTGGAAAGCCCGGAATTCATCCGCGACAAAG
>JAPLPA010000248.1:0-6357 GCA_026400415.1 Afipia sp.
CTTCACGCTGACCGAGGCTCGCGTCCTTTTCGAACTCGCCCACCGTAACGATGCCTTCGCCAAAGAGATCGGCGCCGAACTCGGCCTCGACCCGGGCTATCTCAGCCGCATCGTTCAGGCCTTCTCGGAGAAGGGATTGGTGACGCGCAAACCAATCCCGTCGGACCGTAGGCAGTTCAAACTCGCGCTGACCGCCAAAGGCAGACAGGCGTTCGACCGTCTCGATCGCACCTCGCATCGAGAAGTCGGTAAGATGCTCGACCAACTTCCCGCCGACGGCGAGCGGCGTCTCACAGATGCAATGACAACAATCGAGCATCTGCTCGGTGAAGCGGCCAGTCGCCCTGAAGCAATTTTGCGCGCTCATCGTCCCGGCGACATGGGCTGGGTCGTGCAGCAGCATGGCTTGCTCTACACTCGCGAATTCGGTTGGGACATTTCATTTGAAGGTATGGTCGCTGAAATCGTCGCGCAATTTCTAAAGGACTTCGACCCGAAGCGGGAACGCTGCTGGATCGCCGATATCGACGGCCGGCAGGTTGGATGTGTATTCCTTGTCAAACATTCCGACGACGTTGCGAAGTTGCGTCTTTTGCTCATCGATCCCGCGGGCCGCGGCATCGGCCTTGGCAAGCGGCTTGTCGATGAATGTATTTTGTTTGCGCGTGGGTGCGGTTATCGCAAGATCACGCTGTGGACGCAGAGCATGTTGCTTGCCGCACGCGGTATTTATGAGCAAGCGGGTTTCTCGCTTGTCGCGACCGAGCCTCATCACAGCTTCGGACACGATCTTTTCGGCGAGACGTGGGAGTTGATTTTATAACGCCAATCAAGCTTTCGCCTTCCCGCGCTTCAAATGTTCGTCCAGCCTCGGCATGATCTCGACAAAGTTACAGGGCTTGGTTCGATAGTCGAGTTGATGAGCGAGAATCTCATCCCATCCGTCCCGACAAGCACCTGGCGAACCCGGCAAGCAGAAGATGAATGTCGCACCCGCCACGCCCGCAGTCGCGCGGCTTTGGATTGTGGACATGCCGATTTTGGCGTGGCTCATCATGTGAAACGCAATCGAAAAGCCGTCCATCCTCTTCTCGAACAACGGTTCGACCGCTTCCGGCGTCACATCGCGTCCGGTAAATCCGGTGCCGCCGGTCGTAATCACCACGTCGACGCCGGATTCCGCAATCCAGAGTTTCAGCTTCGCCTGAATGGCTTCGACGTCGTCGGACACGATGTCCCGCGCAGCGAGTTTATGACCGGCACCGATCAGACGATCCGCAAGCGTTGTGCCGGATTTATCGTCGGCAAGCGAACGCGTGTCTGAAATCGTCAGCACCGCGATGTTGAGCGGGATGAACGGTTTCGGTTCGGACGCCGCCGTCACGTCGTCTACTGGAACGTATTGCAGGCCGCGACCGTGCCGTTTTGGTAGCCGGTCATGAACCATTGCTTGCGCTGCGCAGCCGAGCCGTGCGTGAAGGAATCCGGAACCACGCGGCCCTGCGTCTGACGCTGCAGCGTGTCGTCGCCAATCGCACTCGCCGTCTGCAATGCAGCGTCAATGTCACCCGCTTCGAGGAAGCCCGGACGCTTTTTCGCTTCGCGGTTCACCCAGACGCCGGAGAAGCAGTCCGCCTGCAGCTCGACCTTCACCTGAATGGCATTCGCTTCTGCCTTGCTGCCAGCCTGCTGCTGCATCGCTGTCGCCTTCGGCAAAATGCCGAGGAGGTTCTGGATGTGATGTCCGGCCTCATGCGCGATGATATAGGCGGCTGTGAATTTGCACGCGCTTCCTGAACAGCCGCGAAATTTCGTCTCGACCTCACGGAAAAATCCGGTGTCGAGGAATATCTGACGGTCAGGCGGGCAATAGAACGGGCCCATCGCCGCCTGCGCCATGCCGCAGCGACCGCCATTGGTCGCATTTCTGAACAGCACGATGCGCGGACCGCGATAGGACTTTCCGTCCGCCTGGAAAATTTCCGTCCAGCGATCATCGATCTCGCCAAGCACACCTGCAATCATGTTGCCCATCTCGTCGCTCGGTGCGCCGGCTTTTGCGGGAGCGGTCCTGCGGTCGGATTGATATGACGGCGACTGACTGCCGCCACCGGTGAGGATTTCCGCGCCGCCGATCAGGATGCGCGGGTCGATGCCCACCGCCCAACCGATCAGGCCAAGCACGATGACCGTGCCGATACCGAGGCCGCCTCCCCCTCCCATCGGAAGACCGAAACCGCCACCCATACCGCCGCCGCCATCGTCGTCGCGGCGATCGTCGATATTGTCACTGCGGCGGAAGTCATCGTAACGCATCGGGTTTCTCCAAATCGGGCGGTTCTGGACTGCAACGCAGTGAGGCCGTGAAACGTTCAGTTAATGATTCATACAGCGCTCGGCAATTGTTGCCTAGCGAGAAAGACGTTGCCAATTAAGCGCATTTTTACCTTGGACCATCATGGTGATGACAGTCGGATTTGTTGGTCCCGCGTCGCCGGCTGCGTCGCCTGAGTCAGAGTTTGAGTCATGGTTGTGTCGCGTCGCGGGGTGTCTGCAAAGGCACCCCGCTCTCATTTTGAGTCTCCGTCGCCGTCCCGCATCATCGTGGGCGATTGCGTCGCCGAAATGTCGAAGCTGCCCGCAGCTTCGGTTGATTTGGTTTTCGCCGACCCTCCTTACAATTTGCAGCTCAAGGGCGATCTCAAACGTCCCGACGAATCCCACGTCGACGCCGTCAATAACGATTGGGACAAGTTCTCGTCGTTCGCCGCTTACGACGATTTCACGCGCGCATGGCTCTTGGCCTGCCGCCGCTTGCTGAAACCGTCCGGAACGTTGTGGGTGATCGGCTCGTATCACAATATCTTCCGCGTCGGCGCGATCATGCAGGACCTCGGCTTCTGGGTTCTCAATGACATCGTGTGGCGTAAGACCAACCCGATGCCGAATTTTCGCGGCCGCCGTTTCACCAACGCGCATGAGACGATGATCTGGGCCGCGCGCGACGAGAACGCCAAAGGCTACACGTTCAACTACGAAGCACTAAAAGCCGCCAACGAAGACGTGCAGGCACGCTCCGACTGGCTGATCCCGCTTTGCACCGGCGACGAACGCTTGAAAGGCAAGGACGGCAAGAAAGTTCATCCGACGCAGAAGCCGGAAGGTCTGCTCGCACGCGTCATCCTGTCGTCATCGAAGCCCGGCGATCTGATTATCGATCCGTTCAATGGCACGGGCACGACCGGCGCGGTCGCCAAGCGTCTCGGCCGCAATTACATCGGCTTCGAGCGCGACCAGACTTACGCAACTGCCGCTGAGAAGCGCATCAAGCAAATCGAGCCGCTTCCCGAAGCAACACTCGCACCTTTCATGACCGCACGTGGCGCGCCGCGTGTGGCGTTTTCCGAACTGGTTGAGCGCGGCATGATTTCGCCCGGCACCAAGCTCGTGGATTCCAAGAAGAAGCACGGCGCACTGGTACGAGCAGACGGCGCAATCATGCTCGGCGACAAGGTCGGCTCGATCCACCGCATGGGTGCGCTGGCGCAAGGTGCGGAAGCCTGCAACGGCTGGACCTTCTGGCACGTCGAGACCAAGAAGGGTCTCAGGCTGATAGACGAACTGCGCGCCGAAATTCGCAGTGAGATGGCTTCGGCCTGAGCGCCGGACGCTGATCGACTTTATTTTTCAGTAAAAGCTGATCGTATTCCGTGCCTGCGGTTGATATTGTTTGTGCAGGCGAGGAACCAATGACCAATCTCTACTTCCACTGGCGGCGACTGGTTGCGATCAGCATCGCGCTGATGATCGGCCAGATCGTTTACAAACTTAGCCGCGATTTCCTGTCGCTGCCCTATATCCATCTTCTGGTTGATTTTCACTTCGGATTTATTCGCCGCGCACTCGTCGGCGCAATGATGTCGCTTGCGCTGACAAAAATTCCACAATGGATGCCGTTTGCAACCGGTCTGACGGCTATCGCAATCGCATTCGTGCTCTATCTGAAACTTTTTCAGAAAACATTTGGATTCTCCAAAGGAACCGCACCGCTGTTTGTTTTTCTCGCGTGCTCGCCGTTCTTCTTTAAAAACTTTATTTTGACGGTTGGGTATTTCGACGTGATCGGATGCGCGTTTGCGATCGCGATGCTGCTGGTGCCGGCACGGTCCTTCTGGTTCGTCGTATTGGGTGCCACTTTGTCGGCGCTGCTGATCCTGATTCACAACGGACAAACGCTGCTGTTTGTGCCGACGATCCTTTTCATTGTCGGGATGAGGTATTTTGTCGCCAAGCCTGTAAGCCGTGGTGAAATCGCAGGCGGGCTGGCGCTGCTTGCGCTCACAGCCGCGGTTGCGGCTGTCCCCGTGTTTTATGGCGACGTCAACGTGCCTAAAGAGGAATTTCTCCGTTACCTGCAGACCCGCTCGCTTTCGGCCAACAAGGATTGGGAGCAATGGATTTCTGTGTGGTATGATGCCCCTTCCGTTGGCATGCACTACACGTGGGACGTCGCTCCTCGCCAACTGTATTACATTCCCGTCTATGTCGTGCTTCTAGCGCTGCATGCGCCTCTGATAAAATACTTCCGCAATTCAATAGACGTCCTCACGCCGCTTCACCGCCACTTCGTTCTTGCAGGAATGACAGGGATCACCCTTGCTTACGTCGTCGTATTCGTAATCGTTTCGGATTACTCGCGCTGGCTGTCGGACTGGGTCGTCTGCATGATGCTTGTGCTTCATCTGGTGAAGCAGCTTCCCTCAGCTCGCACGGTGCCGCTCATCGAGTCCGACAACTGGCGTAACATAAGTCTTGGATTCATCGTGGCCATTTTGCCGCGTGTGGGTGGGGTTACGCCGTTCTGACGGTAGTCTTATAAATCTTTCGCAGTTGCCCACTCGCTCATCACATGGCATGACGCCGGTGTAACCGGGGCGTATCGATGACTGTTCTTATCGCAGGCGGCGGAATCGGCGGGCTCACGCTCGCACTCAGCCTTCATCAAATCGGCATCGACTGCCGCGTGTTCGAAAGCGTCAGCGAGTTGAAACCGCTCGGCGTCGGCATCAATGTGCTGCCGCATGCGGTGCGCGAACTGATCGAACTCGGACTTTTGGACAAGCTCGATGCTTCGGGCGTGCGCACCAAAGAGCTTTCGTTTTTTTCCAAACACGGCAAGCCGATCTGGAGCGAACCGCGCGGCATCGAGGCCGGATACAAGTGGCCACAAATCTCGATCCATCGCGGCACCCTGCATCAGATCCTGCTCGATGCCACAATCGAGCGGCTCGGTGCGGAGAACGTTCTCACCAGCCATCATCTTGCGAGCTTCACGGACACGCCGGAGGGTATCAGCGCAACCTTCCTCGACAAGGCAACCGGCAAGGACGCAGGCACATATCAAGGCACGCTTCTTGTCGGCGCCGATGGGATTCATTCGGCGGTGCGCGAGAAGCTTTATCCGCAAGAAGGCCCGCCGCTCTGGAACGGACGCATCCTCTGGCGCGGCATTACGGAGAGCGATGCATATCTCTCCGGCCGCACCATGATCATGGCGGGGCACGAGATTCTAAAATTCGTCTGCTATCCGATTTCCAATGCGCCGGAACCGAACGGCGGAGCCGAACGGCAAATTTCAGATCAACTGGGTGGCGGAGCGCCATCTGCCGCCTTCTTATAAATGGCGGCGCGAAGATTATAACCGCACCGCGAACCTCGATGAGTTTCTGCCTTGGTTCGAGGACTGGAAATTCGGCTGGCTCGATGTGCCAGGCCTTATTCGCAATTGCCCCCATTCCTACGAATATCCGCTGGTCGATCGCGATCCGGTCGATCGCTGGACATTCGGCAACGTCACGCTGATGGGTGACGCTGCACATCCGATGTATCCGATCGGCTCCAACGGATCGTCGCAGGCAATTTTGGAAGCGCGCGTGATTGCGCGTGAGATTCTCAATCATGGCGAGACGACAGCAGCGTTCTTTGCCTATGAGGCCGAGCGCCGACCCGCGACAACAGACTTGGTGATGCTCAACCGCCGCAACGGTCCCGAGCAAGTCATGCAGATGGTTGAGGAACGCGCGCCGCAGGGCTTCAAGGTTGTGACCGATGTGCTGTCACAACAGGAACTCGAAGACATTGCCAACAACTATAAGCGCGTTGCCGGATTTCAGGTTGAGGCGCTCAATGCCAAGCCGGCGATTGTGCCATCGACGCATGCGCCCGCGATGTCGAGCGCGGGCTAGTCATGCACCTAGCCCATGCGCAATCACCTTGCGCATGACATTCGGCAACGCTTCGTCGTTCAGCGTCGCAATCTTCACCCAGCGCATGCCGTCCGGCGGCCGGGATCGCGCT
>JAPLPA010000248.1:6385-8621 GCA_026400415.1 Afipia sp.
GCAGTGTAGACAACAAGCTCGAGCGGAAAATGCGTGAAAACGTGAGCCACTGCGCCCGCCTTGCGATGCCAGCGCGACACGGTCTTGAGCGAAGGCGCTTGTTTCAGTGCGGCCCTGTCATTCTGATCCGCGACCCACTCCGATGTCGGCACCTCAGTCATGCCGCCTAGCAATCCTTTTGCCGGTCGCGTGCGAACAAGCAATTCATCGCCGCGCGTGACGACGAACGCGGCACCACAACGCAACGCGCCGGATTTCTTAGGGGGCTTGCGCGGGAATGTCTCCTGATCGCCCCGCGCGCGCGCCGCGCAATCGTCATTCAGCGGACACAACGCACATGCGGGCTTCTTCGGCGTACAAATTGTTGCGCCTAAATCCATCAGCGCCTGCGCGCTGTCGCCGGCGCGGGATGGGCCAAGCAGCGTGGCGGCCAATTCCTGAATTCGCGGCTTTGCTTTCGGCACGCTTCTTCAACTGCAAACAGCCGCGACACCACGCGTTCGATGTTGCCGTCCACGGGCATGGTTCGGCGATCAAATGCAATCGCCGCAATGGCCGCTGCGGTATACGGCCCGACACCGGGCAACGCCCGCAATCCTTCTTCGGTGTCAGGAAACGTTCCGCCGTGATCGCGCAACACACTCCCCGCACAGGCGTGAAGGTTGCGCGCGCGCGAATAATATCCAAGTCCCGCCCACATCCGCAGCACGTCGTCGAGCGATGCCGTGCCTAAGTCAGCGACACTTGGCCAGCGCGCGGTAAATTTCTCGAAATATGGGCCGACCGCCTTTACGGTGGTTTGCTGCAGCATGATTTCGGACAGCCACACCCGATACGGATCGGAGCGTTCGCCCGCCAACGCGCGCCACGGCAGTTCGCGGCGATAACGGTCGTACCAGGTAAGCAGCAACGACGCGCGATCCGCCAGAACGTTTGGCGATTTTTCAGGTGTGGCTTTGTTTCGCCGCGCGAGGGTGCCTGCTAAGATCATGTATCGTTGTACTCAAAGCTGCTCCCGATGAACAAGCCGTCTTAATGAACAAGCCTCGCCACATCACCGCGAAACCGCTGTCCGTTCTTCTCGGCAAGGTCTTCAACGAGGCCTTCGAGAAGCAGGGGTTCGCGTCGCGCGAGTTGGTGACGCGGTGGGCCGAAATCGCCGGCGCAGATGTGGCCGCCCATTCGGAACCGCTGAAGATCCAATGGCCGCGTCCGGTTGAAGGGCAACCACAGGAACCGGCGACTTTAATCTTGCGTGTTGAGGGCCCAATGGCTCTGGAAATCCAGCACACGTCGGATGTCATCCTGGAACGCGTGAATCGCTTTTTGGGCTGGAACGCGGTGGGACGAATTGCCCTGCGACAAGCTCCGCTGACGCGAAAATCGGCCGCCCCGGCCGCCAAGGGGCCGGACCCCGCCAGCGTCGCGAAGGTTGCCGCCGAGCTGACTGCTGTCGAAGATGACGATTTGCGAGCGGCGCTGGCGCGGCTGGGTGCCTCAATCAAGCGAAATTGACGCACATCCGACGCGCCGGAACAGCAGCCCGCCATTGCCACAATTGTGGTTTCAAGTTAGCGAACACTCAAGCATCGGGCGTGACGTAAGCGCCCGCGAACAACTTATCGGAGCATCCCCTTGAATATCTCGCGCCGCGCATTTTCCGCTATTTTGTCGCTGACCGGCCTTGCCGCTGTGCTTGGTGTTTCGCCGTGGCGCCTGTTCGGCGAGGCGCGCGCGCAAACCATTGTCGAATACGCCTCGATGACCTGCCCGCATTGCGCGGCGTTCACCAAGGATGTGTTTCCGAAAATCAAGAGCGACTATGTCGACACCGGAAAAGTGCGATTCATCTTCCGCGAGTTTCCGCTGGATAAGATCGCGCTCGCGGCCTCTGCTGCCGCGCGCTGCATCGCCAAGGACGATGCTCCGAAATATTTCGCGCTGATCGACATCTTCTTCAAGCAGCAGACTGAACTGGTCAACGAAACGCTGGCTACCATCAACCGTGTTGCCAAGCAGGCTGGATTTTCCGAGGCGCAAATCAAGGCCTGCGTCGATGACGATCCATCGACCAAACAGAAGATCATCGACGACCTGAAATATGCCAATGAGACGCTGAAGGTGAATTCGACGCCGTTTTTCTTCGTCAATGGCACACCAATCAAGGGCGAGACGTCCTTCGATGCCTTCGAGAAGGTCATCAAGCCTCTGCTGAAGAGCTGATCCGCAGCCAAAG
>JAPLPA010000309.1:0-8055 GCA_026400415.1 Afipia sp.
TCAATACGTACAGTCGGCGCGTTCACGCCGTATTTGAATTCAAGATCGTTTGCCGGAATCATCGATTTAAAAATATCAAAAAGATGGCCCGCGATCGTCACTTCGCTGACCGCGTAGGTCAATTCTCCATTCTCGATCCAGAAACCCGCCGCGCCGCGGCTATAGTCGCCAGTGACGCCATTGACGCCGGAGCCGATTAGGTCGGTAACATAGAAACCTTCCTTGATGTCGGACATCAATTCGGCGGGCGATTGTTGTCCGGCTTCGAGATGAAGATTATAGGCACCGGGCGAGGGCGAAGACGAAACTCCACGATGCGCATGGCCAGTCGTCGTCATCCCCAATTCTCGAGCCGTTGCCGAATCTAGCAGCCACGATGTCAGAATGCCGTCGTCGATGATCGCCAGCCTTTTCACCGCGACGCCCTCGGCATCGAATGATTGCGAACGCAATCCCCGGACGCGAAGTGGATCGTCGATGATGCGAATACTGCTGTCGAAAAGCCTATCGCCGAGGCGGTCCTTTAGAAAGCTCGTCTTGCGCGCAATCGACGCGCCATTTGCTGCACCCACCAGATGACCGACCAGCGACCCGGCAACACGCGGATCGAACACCACTGGTACCTTGCACGTTGCCACTTTGCGCGAATTGATACGTGCGACCGTTCGCTCTCCGGCGCGTCGGCCGACACTGTCCGGCGAGGCAAGGTCGCTCGCGTGAATGGCAGACGTAAAATCGTAGTCCCGCTCCATGCCGGTGCCTTCACCAGCAATCGCCATCATGGAAATGCCTTGGCTCGACCGCAGATAGGAGCCGTGGAATCCGGTACTTGTCACGAGCACCATGCCGCCGATACCTGCGGATGCCGATGCGCCGCCGGACTTGGTAACTCCCTTGACGGAAAGTCCCACCGCTTCCGCCTCTCGCGCACGCTGCTCCAGCGCCGCTACCGACGGCGCCTCTGGATCCAGCAAATCGAGATCTGGAAAATTTCTTGCCAGCAATGAAGGGTCGGCAAGCCCGATAAACTCATCATCGGGCGCGACCTTCGCCATTGCCACTGCACGCTCCGCGAGCTTGGCGACATTGTCGCCGCTAACGTCGCTGGTCGATACCACCGCCTGACGCTTCCCGACAAACACGCGAAGACCGACATCGTCGCCCTCGGAGCGCTCCGATTCCTCAACCTTGCCATCGCGAACTTCGACGCCCTGTGACACCCCGCGCACAGCGACTGCGTCGGCGGCATCGGCCCCGGCGCGCTTAGCGGCCGCCACCAAACGCTGCGCCAATTCGCTCAATGCAGACTGGTCAAGCAGTCCTGAAGCTGAAGCTCCGGTCTTCAATTGTTTGGTGGAAGACAAAGACGCGCTTGGTGAAGAGATCACGAATGAAATCCTGAGGCTTGAATTCGAATTGAACTGCCTATCAGATGTGCCTGTTTTACAGGGACTTCAAGCACTTTTGCGGCGTCGCCTAGAAGATAATTAGTGCCCTTTGCAACGAACCGTCAATCATCCGCGCCAACGTCTCATCAATCATGCGAAGTGAAGCGAAGCAAGTGAGAGACGATTAACCAGCATTCTTAAGCGGATTCGGACGCAGCTCTGGCATCTTCCCCGCATCGACTGGGAACATAATCCCGGCGTGGGAGATAAAGCCGTGAGGCGTCAATTCGGAGTCGGCGGGGCGCAACCCGTCGGGTCGAGCTGCATGTTGCAGCTCGACCCCCAATTTCTGCCGGTTAGCTTCGAGGCGCGCGATGGCCGCGCCGATGGTGGCGTACGGCACATCGAAATCAATCGCGAACGCGTTCTGGTGCAGCGTGCCGTCAGTGGTATCCGCATGGCAATCGCCGTGCGCGTCCACGAATTCCTTGGCATTGCGCGTCGCGAAACCGAGGAGGGTCAGGCGTTGGTGATCGCGCATCGCGATCCTTCACTGTCGATACCTCTTCTCGTCACGTCCGACGGAGAACAAATCGAACAAGCATGGCAAGTGTGGAGCGATTTGCTCGCGCTGCCGCGGATCGAGGAAGAAAACGACATCGCCCGTGACCCGGCACCGCGCCGCCGACGCCGCAATGCCATTCGTGCGCGCCGTCCGAAGTTTCTCACCCGCCGTAATGCTGGCCATTATCTGGCTCAGCCTCTCGTTCATAGCGACGAGCGCGAAATCATCGCGCGAAACTGAGAACTTCTCATGTGCCTAAACGGCTCGCAACGCTGCGTCGGCAAGCAGTCCTGCAAACAAAAGCAACCCGGCGTCGCGGTTCGACTTGAAAAGCCTCAAGCACAACGCCGCATCCCCGATGTCAACTTTGCCTGTTTGCCACAACAGATGGGCTGTGAACGCCACCAGTCCGGCCCAAGCCGCCCATCCGGATCCGCCTGCCCAAAGAGACAGCCCGATCAACGCGGCCGCGAGACCGTAGAAAATCGCGAGAGCCAACTGCGTACGCTCACCGAACAGCAGAGCCGTCGATTTGATTCCCACTAACAGGTCGTCTTCGCTGTCCTGATGGGCATAGATCGTATCGTAGCCGATCACCCAACAGATCGTACCGAGATAGAGCGCTATCGCCGCAGCATCGATCCGCGAGAGAACGACAGCAAAGCCCATCAAAGCGCCCCACGAGAACGCCAGACCGAGAACGATTTGCGGCCAATAGGTGATGCGCTTCATGAAGGGGTAAATCGCAACAATCGCCAGCGAGGCGATGCCGGTTGCAACCGCGAACGCATTGAACTGCAGCAACACAGCAAGTCCGATCAATGCCTGTAGGATAAGAAATATCGCCGCCTGCACGACAGTAACTTGCCCAGACGGAATGGGCCGCGACTTGGTCCGCTCAACTCGCGCATCGAGATTGCGGTCTGTGATGTCGTTCCACGTACATCCCGCGCCGCGCATCACCATCGCGCCGACAAGGAACAATGGAATAATAATCGGCAGGAAGCGCAAATCTTGCGCAATTCCTGAAGCCAGTGCCGCCGACCACCAGCACGGCAACAGCAGCAACCACCATCCGATCGGCCGATCAAATCGCGCAAGCCTCAGATAGGGGCGCACCCATACCGGCGCGTGGGTATCGACCCAATTGGCGGTCGAGTCGGCAACCGGAGCCGCAGCCTCGCTCATATGTGCGACATCATCGCGCGAGCACGTTGCCGTTCAAAGTGTCGAACGTACTGCCCCCGCTACGCTTGGTCGCCTTGGCTTCCGGCAGACTTGCCGACCCCAACGCCTCGCTAAGGCTGGGGGCCGCCGGACCCTGCGGTCCCCCGCCATTTGCCGCCGCGGCGCAGACCTTAGTCAAAAGCTGCTCTGTATTGGCGTGACCCTTTTTCATTTGCTCTGCAGCCTGCGGGGGTATCTGACACTTCACGGTGTTGGTCTCGACGAACTTGATCATCTTCAATTCGGATTGCGAAAACGCGCCGATCAACTTGCACGCCTCTTGCGGTGACGCCTTGCGTTTACCGGCCGCCTGGATGGCCTTGGCTTTTGCTTCGGCCTCGCTCTTGAGCGAAGTAAATCCGTTCTGACATTCCAACGCACCTGGCGGTGGCCCGCCTTGCTGTTGGGGCGCGCCAAATCCGCTGCCCATGCCGGGTGCAGGTGAAGAAAATCCACCTGACGTTGGTGCTGGAAACGAAGAGGGAGCGGGAGGCGGGGCAGCAGGAGCCGACGGTGCTGCGGGAGCTGCTGACCCTCCACCGGGCAACGGCGCAGGAAAAGCGCCCTGCGCATGCGCAAGGCCTTGAAGCGCAAACGTGGCTGCTATCGACAAAACCGTCAGACGCCAAAATTTCCGACGTGGGGTCGTCACGGATTTACCTCCGGCAATTCCAGTGTCAAAGGCAGGCAGATCGGCAGCGCCAATCCAATTCCATACACACTGATCGCGCATTTCTACGATTCCTGCCTGAAGTTAACAACCCGTCGAATTTGTCAACAGCGCGGCGATCCGTCACGCAAAACGCTGGCAAGCGTCGATCACTGGGCTAGAAGTCTGCGGCGAGAGGAGCACCAAATGCCGAAATGCGATGCGCGACACCCACGGCTGTTCGTCGATGTGCCGCTGTCAGCTGGCATCGGTATCGCACTTGATCGTGATCAGACGAATTACGTAGGCAACGTGCTCCGGCTTGCGGCGGGCGACATGGTCCTCCTATTCAACGGCCGTGAAGGCGAATGGCTGGCGGCTTTAGCAGGCCGCAAACGGCCGGATCGCGCCGATATCGTCAACCAGATCCGTTTGCAGGACCGGCTTCCCGCTGTCGATTATATATTTGCTCCGCTCAAGCACGCCCGACTGGATTACATGGTCCAGAAAGCGGTTGAAATGGGCGCGGGATCGCTCCAACCGGTGACGACGCAGCGCACCCAGATGACGCGCGTGAACACCGAACGCATGCGCGCCAATGTCATCGAAGCCGCCGAGCAATGCGGAATTTTAAGCCTCGCCGAGGTCCACCAGCCGCTGCCGCTGGGCCGCTGGCTGGGCCAGCGCGACGCCGGCGACTTGCTGGTGTTTTGCGATGAGGAAGCCCCGCACAGCGACCCCAAAGCAGCACTCGCAAGCGCGGGTGCGATTCAGTCGCGAATTAATGTCCTGATCGGACCAGAAGGTGGATTTTCCGAGGATGAACGCAATGCCTTGCTAAGACAGCCAAAGGTCGTTCGCCTTTCGCTGGGGCCACGAATTCTGCGGGCAGATACCGCTGCGGTTTCAGCGTTGACGCTTGTCCAGGCGGTCCTTGGGGATTGGTGTAAATCGTAATACACGTATAAGTTGCAATAAATATCTCTCATTAAGCCACTTTCGGGATCGTCGTCGAATCGATCCGCATCCCGTGTTAAGGGATTGCCGCTTCACACATTTATGGACGTTGAGATGAGCCAGACCAGTGCCGCAACTGCGACCAGGTCCGCCGCACGGGCGGAGGCCTTGCTGTTGTCTTTTGCACAGGCCGGCTACGTCCATGCCCGTCCCTCCGTCCTGCAGCCGGCAGAGCCGTTCCTCGACCTCTCAGGCGAGGACATCCGCAAAAGCCTTTACCTGACGACCGATGCCAGCGGCGAGGAGCTTTGCCTGCGCCCCGACCTTACCATTCCGGTGGCGCGACAATATCTGCGTTCGCCTCAGGCAGGCAAGCCTGCGGGCTTTTGCTATCTGGGGCCTGTGTTTCGTTATCGCGGCGGTCAGAGCAGCGAATTCAACCAGGCAGGCGTCGAATCTTTCGGACGCAACGACCGCGCAGCCGCCGATGCGGAGATGCTGGCGCTCGGTCTGGAAGCAACTGCAGCCTACGGAATTTCAAACGCCGAAGTCCGTACCGGCGACGTCGCACTGTTCGCGGCGCTGATTGAAGCGCTCGATCTGTACCCCGTCTGGAAGCGCCGCCTGATCAAGGATTTCAACCGTAAGGTTTCGCTTGCGCAGGACCTCGAACGCCTCACGCTGGAGACCGGCAAGACCCGCAACGAATATGAAGGCGTACTTGCAGCGCTCGCGGGCTCCGATCGCAAAGCGGCTCTCGCACTTGTCACAGACCTGATGTCGATCGCAGGTACCAGCAATGTCGGCGGACGCACAGTGTCAGAAATTGCCGATCGGTTTCTCGAACAATCCACTCTCAAAGGCGGCGCATTTCCCCGTGACGCGCTGCAACTAATCGAGAGATTTCTCGCCATTGCGGGAGAACCCGACGACGCAGCCGCACAGTTGCGAACATTGGCGTCCGACGCCAAGCTGGATCTGAATTCCGCGATCGATCAGTTCGAAAGCCGGACCGGATTTATGGCGGCGCGCGGCATCGACACCAAGACCATTCGTTTCTCGACCGCGTTCGGGCGCGGGCTCGATTACTACACGGGTTTCGAGTTTGAATTGCACCGCAAGGGCAATGGCGACGGGCCACTGGTGGGTGGCGGCCGCTACGACGGCCTGCTTTCACGCCTCGGCGCGCGCGAACCCATTCCAGCAGTCGGGTTCTCGATCTGGATTGAAACACTGGCGCAGGGAGGCCAATCATGACGCCTCCATTCGTCCTGGCCGTACCCTCAAAGGGACGGTTGCAGGAGAACGCCGATGCTTTCTTCGCGCGCGCGGGTCTCGCACTGGCGAAGCCGCGCGGTGCGCGCGACTATCGAGGTACTATCGCGGGTCTCGACAATGTCGAGATCGCCTATCTGTCTGCGAGCGAGATCGCAGCCCAGCTGGCACGGGGCGCCGTTCACCTCGGTATCACCGGCGAGGATTTGATCCGAGAGAGCATACCCGACGCGGACAAGCGCGTGATGCTGATTGAAGGCCTCGGCTTCGGCAGCGCCAATGTGGTCGTCGCAGTACCGCAGGCGTGGATCGATGTCCGCACCATGGCGGATCTCGACGATGTCGCGACGTCTTTTCGTGCGCAACACAATCACCGCATGCGGGTTGCAACAAAATACATCAACCTGACGCGAAATTTTTTCGCAGCACACGGCGTCGTCGATTATCGAATCGTGGAGAGCGCTGGTGCTACCGAAGGCGCGCCGGCGTCCGGCACGGCTGAACTGATCGTCGATATCACGACCACTGGCGCGACGCTTGCCGCCAATGGCCTCAAGGTACTCGATGACGGCGTTATGCTCCGCAGCCACGCCAATCTTGTGGCATCGCGCAACGCCGACTGGTCACCCGATGCGCGCGAGACCGCAAGGGTTATGCTCGACCATATCGCTGCCAGCGCCCGCGCCCGCAAATACAAGGAAGTCCGTACCCGCTTTGCTGGTTGCAACGCCGAATTGCTGGCCGAGGCCCACAATCGTTTCGGGGTGATCTCGCCGTTCGGCGGGCCTACCTCGTCGGGCATGGTGACACTGCATTGCCCTCCCGCTCAGCTTTATGCGCTGGGGAGCTTCTTGCGCGATCGCGGCGCGGAGACCGTCTCGGTCGCGTCGCTGGATTATGTGCTCGATCGTGACAATCCGCTATTCGCCAGACTGGAAACTTTCCTCGGCAAGTAAGTTTATCATCGTGGTGGCAAAGCGAACGCCAATTGCCATATGATCGAAACAACCGTTTCTGGACGTTGATCTATGATGCTTGGTGCTGATGTTTCTGACGTATCCGGCGACAAGAGAAATCCCGCTGCGCAGGGCCTCTCGATTGTCGTTCCCGCATTCAATGAGGCTGCTGGTCTCGCACGCTTGCACGATCGGTTGAATGCTCTCGCCGAAAACTTGAAACATCGGTACGGCCTCGCTTGCGAAGTGGTCTATGTCGATGACGGCAGCACCGATGCGACATTGAGCATTGCAAACGGACTTGCAGCCTCGTCGCTCGACGTGCAGGTCGTATCGTTGTCGCGAAACTTCGGCAAGGAAGCAGCTTTGATGGCGGGACTCGACCACGCTCGTCGAGGCGCGGTGTTGTTCATGGACGGGGACGGTCAACACGCACCGGAGTTGGTCGAGACACTGGTCGGCCACTGGATCGATGGTGGCTACGACGTGGTCTATACAGCCAAGGCGCATCGCGACAACGAGTCAGCGGTACGACGCATTGCTGTTCACGGTTTTTATTTCCTCATCAATTGGGGTGCTCGTCAAAAAATTCCCGAGGATGCCGGCGACTTCCGGCTGTTGTCTCCGCGCGCGGCCGCAGCGCTTCGTCAATTGCCCGAACGCAATCGCTTTTTCAAAGGGCTCGCGACCTGGATCGGTTTCAAGCAAATTCGCGTTGACTACGAACCGGCGTCTCGCGCCTACGGAGTTACCACGTTCAGTCCGGGCCGACTGCTCGGTCTCTCGATCGAAGGTCTGACTTCCTTTTCGGTGGCTCCGCTGCGCATTGCGAGCCTGTTGGGGTTGTTGCTTGCCTTCGTTGCATTTCTGTTCGGACTGTCGATCCTCTGGGAAACGGTCGTCAGCGGCAAATCTGTTCCCGGCTATCCCTCGCTGGTCGTTGGCCTGATGACGATCGGCGGCGTGCAACTCATCATGATCGGTATTGTCGGCGAATATATCGGCAAAATCCTCTCAGAGATGAAAGCGCGGCCTATC
>JAPLPA010000309.1:8147-9791 GCA_026400415.1 Afipia sp.
GAACACAGCGTCAAAATCACCGAATCCAAACCCGCCGGAAACATATCATCGCGGACTGCCGCTGAATGAGCGCGGCATCTGCGCGGCATATCTGGCTTTGCGCTGACGACTACGGAATGGCTCCCGGCGTCAATCGCGCGATCCGCAATCTCATCGAGCATAAGCGCATCAACGCAACATCCGTCATGGTGGTTGGATCGGCGATAGATCGCACCGAGACCGAAGCACTCAAGGCTTCGCTGGCGGGAAGCTTCGATTGCGCTGTCGGGCTGCACGCGACGCTGACAGCGCCATTTCATCCGTTGACGATGCACTTCCAGCCGCTCGATGGAGGGCGGTTTGTTTCGCTCGGCAAGCTACTTCGAAAGAGTTTTTTACGGCAACTCGACCCGGAAATATTCGAGGCCGAAGTTCTTGCGCAGATTTCAGCGTTCAAAGAGCTGTTTGGCCGCGCGCCCGATTATATCGACGGCCATCAGCACGCACATCTGTTTCCGCAAATCCGCGATGCATTCCTGACAGCCACGAAGAAGGCGGCACCTGATGCTTGGGTGCGCCAATGCGGTCGCTCGTTGCCATTTGCACAACGGCTCAACAGCCCCAAAGCGCTTCTGCTTGACGCGTTGAGCGCGACGTTTCGCAAAAAATGCACCCATGCAAATACGACCTTCAACTCTGGCTTTGCTGGTGCTTATGATTTTTCCAAGAAGCCCGACTTCGCAGGCTTGATGGCAGGCTTTCTTGACGGCCTTCCCGATGGCGGCGTTGTGATGTGTCATCCGGGATTTGTCGACGATACCTTGATGAACCTCGATGCATTGACACATCAGCGCGAACGCGAGTTGGCGTATCTGACAAGCGACGATTTTTTCGATCTGCTTGCGATGAATAATGTAACGCTCGCCCGAAAGTGATCGGCACCCTTAAGTCGTTTTGTCGCACCCACAGGACAAGCTTTCCCAAATTTAATCCGCGCCGGGACTTAACCCGACACAATGCGGCCCCACATTCGGCCCGCCGCACCCGGTTCGGGGCGCGCCAGAAGGAGGGCTTCATGACGCCGCAGGAACGCCAACTGGTCGATGAACTGTTCGAACGTCTTGCGCGGCTGGAAACATCGCCTCGCGAGGCGGATGCAGAGCGTGCAATTGCCGACGGTTTGCGCAGCGCGCCGCACGCGCCCTATGCGTTGGTCCAGACCGTGCTGGTGCAGGACGAAGCACTCAAGCGCGCCAATGCACGCATTCAGGAACTGGAAGGCGGAGAAGCGAGCCGCCATCCTGGTAGCTTTCTCGACTCGATGCGCGATGCGTTGCTAGGTCCTGCGCAATCTCGAGGTTCTGTTCCCAATGTCTCTTCTGGAAACGGTCAACGCGGATCGGTCTGGAACAGCGGTGGCGTTCTGGGTCAGGGCGATCCGCGTCAAGGCAACCCTGCCGCTGGCCCTGTTGGTAATCCAATCGGTGGCGGCGGCTCGTTTCTGGGCACGGCGGCTGCAGCCGCAGCCGGCATGATCGGCGGATCGATCCTGATGAACAGCATCCGAGGACTTATGGGCGGGCATCAACAGAGCTTCGGCGACACGACGTCGTCAGCCAACGCAAACAAGAGTCCGTGGGCCGGTAATTCCTCCGACAAGCTTGC
>JAPLPA010000386.1 GCA_026400415.1 Afipia sp.
CGGCCTTGCGCCATCAGCACATCGACCTGCCGAAGCTTCGCAACAATCTCTTCCGCTGTATGCCTCTTCCTTGCCATCGATCTCATCCTCCATCCGAAAAATATACTTCAGGGAGGACCACTTCAAAGGGGGCAGATCAACCAGCGGTTCAAGCTTCCAGTTTGCCATCATGCGCAACGCAGCGTCCACGTGCACCGCACTTCGCACCAGCTTTCCGTATTGAGCGATTCCGGCGTGATCTATTTTTGAACCCGTTCCCTCAATCAATCGCTCGACAGCATCGGGCGACGATGCCTGCCATGCGAAGAATTTTGGAACGAGCGGATTTAGAACCAGCAACTTTGCAAGCGGCGAAAACAGATACCCTGCGACACCGCCGAAGGGCAGAAATGCACCGTTCAAACTGACGAGCAAGCGGGGTGAGATCTTTCCATCAAGACACATGCGCGCGAGGATCGCCGCACCTGCCGAATGCCCAGCGACAATCTCCGGCTCGACACTCATCGCCCGCAACAACTGGCCAAGATCGGATGCCATGCCGGGTAAAGACAGACGCCACGATGCCGGCACTTGCGTAAATCCGTGACCCGGAAGATCGGGGGCGATGACGGTGAAACTTTTCGCAAGAAGCGGAGCCACATCGCGCCAAGAATGATTTGCCGCCCCTGTACCGTGCACCAGCAGCAGATACGGCCCCTGCCCCATGCGCTGCACGTGCCAGCGAATGCCCGCGGCCTCAATGAATTCACTTGCGACCCTGTTGGGCCAGTCCGCGCCGTCTTTGCTCCAGACGAGATCGCTCATGGCGCGCGTTTCAGTTCGTCGACGCACCGGTAGCGCTCTGCTGCCGGCTTCTGAACGTATCGTAAGCCGCGACGAATTTATCCGTGGCTTCGAAGTGCGGCATCGCGCCGGTGTCGAAAACATCGATTGTCCAGTTGGCGCGGCCTTCGACCAGTTTCTTGTTTTTGTAGTTGACGAAATCCCCGCGCATGCCGTGTGCCATCCAGACCGGCAGGGTCAGCGAATGATAGATGCGCATAACATCCTCACTGAACAAAAACCCCGATACGAAATAGTACGGCGCGTGCTGCGCGCCTTCTTGGTGCGTGGTGAGATAGTCGTAATCAGCGAGTCCCCGGTCGAAGTTGTCTGATCCCCATGTTTTCTTCAGAAAAAAGGCGATGCCTCGGCGGCTCGTCAGCAGCCGAAAGAACCCGCGACTCCAAAGCGGACGCTCGAAAAGCGCGTGCAGCCACGGCTTGCCGCGCGTGCCATCCCGCCAGCGAGAAGCCTTTGGCGCGGTGCTGAAGCCGGTCGGACTGATCAGCGCGGCGCTGCGATAGGCCAGCGGATTTTCGGTAATTGCGCGCGCGAGGAATTCGCACGACAAAGAAAGCCCCACCGCATCAATTGGTGCAGGGCCGTGATCTTTCCTGATCGTTTCGACAATCTTATGTATCGCATCGGTCATCATGCGAATTGTGTAAATCCGCTTGCCGCGCTGCGAATGACCGAAGCCGGGTAGCTCCAGAGCATAGACAGTTCGCGTCTTGCGGTAATGTTCGTAGAGCGGTTTAATTTCGTATGCGGAGCCCGCGGCGTTGATGCTGTGGATCAACAGCAGTGGCGCGTCGGACTCTCGCGTGCCGGTGCTGGCGGCATAATACGACAGACGGCCTACCGAGCTTGCAATCTCATGCCTCTGACCGGAAACAGGAGCCGGCAATGGTTCCGGACTGGGCATCGCGGTCAATCCCGTCGGTGGTGCCGCTGCGGTCATTGCATATTCCCTGTCGTGTGGCCGGGTCGTTCTGACCGTGGCCAAGATCGAAATCGCAGTGTATCAAAAGCGACAACTAAGCCTGTCGTTATACACTGGAAACGCCGCGTGACACAGAATTCAACTCCCAAGCCATTTGTCGAAGTTCTTTCGGGCCGCAAGTTGCCAATTCCACCGATCTGGATGATGCGGCAGGCAGGCCGCTACCTTCCCGAATATCGCGCTGTGCGTCAAAAGGCCGGCGGCTTTCTTGATCTGTGCTTCAATCCAGAATTCGCTGCCGAAGTGACGTTGCAACCGATCCGACGCTTCGGCTTCGACGCTGCGATCATCTTTTCGGATATTCTGGTCATTCCTCACGCGCTGGGGCGCTCAGTCCGATTTGAAGTCGGTGAAGGGCCGCGACTTGATCCGCTGGATAGTCCGGACAAAATTTCAACCTTGTCGAAGACGGCCGATTTCTCGAAGCTTGAGCCCGTGTACGAAGCACTGCGCCGCGTGCGTAGCGAGCTTGATCCGAAAATAGCGCTGATAGGTTTTTGCGGAGCGCCATGGACGGTGGCGACCTACATGGTCGCCGGACAAGGCACTCCAGATCAGGGACCGGCACGGATGCTGGCCTATCGGCATCCCGATGCGTTTGCCAAAATCATCGACGCAATTGTCGACAGTTCGATCCAATATCTGCTTGGGCAACTTAAAGCAGGTGCCGATGTGCTTCAGATCTTCGATACCTGGGCGGGTGTTTTACCACCCCGTGAATTCGAGCGCTGGTCGGTAGAGCCGACACGCCGCATCGTCGCCGGGGTCCGCGCGAAAGCGCCCGGTACCAAGATCATCGGCTTCCCGCGCGGTGCGGGCGCGCTGCTACCGCATTTTGTTGAACGCACCGGTGTCGATGGCGTCAGTATCGATTGGGCCGCAGAGCCCGCGTTGATCCAGGAACGCGTGCAAAGCCGCGTTGCAGTTCAGGGCAATCTCGATCCGCTGGTGCTGATCGCAGGCGGCACTGCACTGGATCGTGCGGTCGATGACGTTTTGGAAAATTACGCGGGCGGGCGCCTGATCTTCAACCTCGGTCATGGAATCCAACCCGAAACGCCGATTGCGCATGTCGAACAGATGCTCAAGCGCGTGCGAGCGTACAAGAGCTAGCCAAACGCGCGCGCAATGTCCGGATTCGTTGACGCAAGCACCGCCTGCGAAAGAGTCGTGGCATCGGCATGTGGCAGCGGTAAATAGCGCGCGCCCATCTCAGCGGCCAGTGTTTCTCCCGACGGCCCCGGCCGCGGCGAGGTATCGACAAGCACTGCGTTGAGACGGACGGCGCGTAATTGTCTTGCGGCGTTCAGTGCATCCGCTTCCGCGCGCGGACGGCCCGCAGTTCCGTCGCGGGCGATATTGGCGCGCCCGTCCGTGAGAAGAATAATCGTTGGCGTTTGTCCTTTGCGGCGTATGGAATCGGCCAGCACAAATGCAGCATCGAGGCCAGCGGCCAGCGGCGTGCCACCACTGCCCGGCAATCCTGCGAGGCTTCGTTTGGCACGCGCCAGCGATCGCGTTGGCGGCAACAACAACTCCGCGGTAGAACCGCGAAATGCAATCAGCGCGACCTGATCGCGGCGCACGTAACAGTCAGCCAGCAGAAGCTCGACCGCGCCTTTGGCTTCTGCCAGCCGGTGCAGCGCTGCGGAGCCCGATGCATCGACCACGAAAATCGTCGTCGTCTCCGTACGCTGCTTGAAGCGCGCAAGGCGGAAATCATCTTTGCGAATAAGAACGCGTGGGCGTGCAGTTGGAGCGTCTGCTTTCGCGAGCTCGGCTCGCCTCAACGGCTGCCATGGAGCCGCCGCCCGCAAGGTTTCGATCACATTCAATTTTGCGCCGGACTTCAGTTCGCCACGTTGCACGCCTGTGGGACGCCCCCTCAATTTGGACTTCTGCAACTCGCCCGCTTTACCTGATGATCTCGCACGCGATCTCCCTGACGACGCCACGCGCAGCGCCGCCAAAACACCGGGGGGAATCGCCGCCTGCGCCGCTGCGAGAATGACTTCGTCGAGCGCACGATCGATCTCAGGTGGTTGCAAGTCTTTATCGCTGTCATCGTCAGAACTATCATTCTCGTTATCCGGCGGCGGCTGATCGGATTGGTCAGGCTGATCTGCTTGCGGCAAAATCAATGCGCGGGGTGCCATTACAAGACGCGCCGCGAGCGCGATATCGTCTTGCGTGACTGTGGCGTTGCCAGCGAAGGCGGCGCTGGCGCGTGCAACTGCCATTGTGAGCAACGGAGCACGCAATGACACAATGCCGAGCGCCAGAGCCGCAGTGCAGATGGCATCGATCTGTTTCTCGCCCAGTCTGATCTGGGCCAAGCGCTCTCGCGCGACAATCACGTCCGCCGGATCGATGTCGAACTCTTCAGCTTCAAGCAAAGTAAAATCATTCAGGTCGATGTGAAATGCGAGCCGGTCCAACAGCGGCGGCGGCGCGAATTCGTCTTCAAGACCCTCATCGAGTGCGACGACACCAAAACGCGAAGGAAATCGCAAAGATAGCCCATCGCGTTCGACGGCGGTCTCTCCCGAATCCATCGCTGTTGTGATGTGAACCGTCGTCGCGGATGGGAGCCGCTCCGCCATCGCCACCATCAGCACGCCGCCGTCCGACTCCGCGAGAAGTCCCCTTTCCGCAACCGGGCGTCCGGCCAGCAGCGTGGCCGAAAGATCGAGGCCGCCGAGCAAGCGGCCATCGGCGATATGAAGAGGCGCGCGCTTGATGTGCACAGCCGGCGGCAAGCTTGCCCGCAACATCCACAGCCACCGTTCGCGTGTCGGGCCGGCACGCGACCGGACAAGAATGCCGCCAGGTCCATGACAGCGTAGCGCTCATCCCAAAACGTCCGCAATCGCGCGATCGACGCGCACGGACGACCCCGCATCGTCCAGCGGATTGCGGCGCAGCCGATGGCGCAGAGCCGACGGCGCAACGCGACGCAGATGCACGTCCTTGACGATCTTTGCGCCTTCGAGACTTGCCAGCGCGCGCGCGGCTCGCATCAAGGTCAGTTCGCCGCGAAGCCCGTCGGTGCCGAGCGCCATGCAAAGTTTTGCGGCGTGTTCGAGCGCTGCCTCGGGCACACTCACATCTGCTAGTCTTTCGCGCGCTGCGGTAATTTTCCGGCGAAGCTTGGTTTCTTCCTTTGACCAGGTATCGATAAATTTTTCAGAGTTCTGCTCGAACGCATCTCTGCGCCGCACGATATCGATCCGGGTCGGCAGATCGTCGGGAGTCTTGACCTCGACGGAAAGACCGAACCTATCCAGCAACTGCGGTCGCAACTCACCTTCTTCGGGATTGCCGGTGCCTACTAAGACGAAACGGGCCGAATGACGCACGCTCAACCCTTCGCGCTCAACAACGTTTTCGCCGGAGGCCGCGACGTCCAGGAGAAGATCGACCAGATGGTCCTCCAACAGGTTCGCTTCGTCGATGTAGAGAAATCCGCGGTGCGCCCGCGCCAGCAAACCCGGCTCGAATGCTTTTTCGCCACGTGCCAGCGCGCGTTCCAGATCGAGAGCGCCAACGACACGATCCTCGGTTGCACCAAGCGGCAGATCGACGACGGGGACCGAGACTTGCGTGACTTTAATTGTCTTGTTCTTTGCCTTAACGCGACACTCGTCGCAAAATTCGGCGTGCTTGTCTGGATCGCAGTTGTAACGACAACCGGCCACGACTTTCATTTTCGGCAGCAACGCCGCCAGCGCACGCACGGCTGTCGATTTTCCGGAGCCGCGATCGCCGAACGCCAACACACCCCCGACCTTCGGATCGACGGCCGCGATCAGAAGCGCGAGTTTCATCTCGTCCTGACCGACAATCGCAGAGAATGGAAAAGCAACCGCCATTATCGGGCTTTCATGGAATTGGCCGTGTGCGCGCGATGATCGACGCCGCACCCTTGTCGAGAAGCTCAAGACCGACTGAGCGTCCCAGCTCACGCGGACGATTTGCAGGCCCCTTGCGTGTTGTTTCGATAAAATGCCCGCCCTGTTCGTCGAGCACCGAAGCTGTCAGCGACATTTCAGAGCCGGCAATCGTGGAAAAGCCCGCGATGGGTGAGTTGCAGTGACCGTTGAGAACCCACAGCACTTCTCGCTCGGCATCGCAACTCAACCGCGCGACAGGATCGTCAATCAATGCCAAGAATTTCAGAGTTTGCCAGTCGTTTACTGCGCATTCAACGGCGACGATTCCCTGCCCCACAGCAGGCAGCATGTCTTGAATTGAAAATTCGTGGGCAACACGATTTGCCAATCCCACACGTTCCAACCCCGAACGCGCCATGATCAACGCGTCTGCAGGACCTACTTCACCACCGCCAGGAAGCCGCTGCATCTCGCGACCGTCCAACTTTCGTACCCGCGTATCAGCCGCGCCGCGATAATGAATAATTTCGATCTCCGGAAAGAGTCGCCGCGCGTAGGCCGCACGACGAACCGCGTTGGTGCCGATCTTGAATCCCCTGCCTTTGGTGCGTTTCAAATCGTCGATGGAAACACCCGCGCGCACCACAAGCGCATCGTTCGGTGGATCCCGCGACAACGTGGCTCCAATTACAAGACCTGGCGTGTCTTCATTGCCGGGCATGTCCTTCAGTGAGTGCATCGCCGCGTGAAGTTTGCCCGCCGTCACCGCCTCGCGGATTTGTTGCACAAAAGCGCCGCCTTTGCCGCCGTGGTTGAGCAACTTGCTGGTTTGGTCCTCGTCGCCGACGGTTTCGAACTTCACGATTTCGACGGCGAGATCCGGTGCGGCGGCCGACAGGCGTCGCGCAATATCTTCGGTCTGAGCAAGCGCCATCACGCTCTTGCGCGTACCGATACGCATTGAAACCTTCGTCACGCTCACTCCATTCGACAGCGCGCGAACGGGTCGCGACGATGCATTCTCATCAGATTATCGCGAGCTACAGCCCGAATGCAAACGGATGTCTCGCATCGCACTCCCGAATTCAGTTCACCCTTCGTATCCAATGTCCGGATATGGCCGCCATATCGAGCGGAGATGGCATATACAGGATTTCCCGTGTTGTGATACAGACCTTCAAATGAGTGCGTATGTATCGATCGGAGACGGCGAAGCGGGCAGACTGATTCCGCATCCGCTGCGTTCGTCCATTCTCAGCGAATTGCATGCCCGCCCGTTCACCGCGATTTCCGTCCCGACGCGCGTGCTGCATTTTGCATTCGATACCTCGGGCGCCCGTGCGCAGACCGACCGGGCCAATCTTGCTGAGTTTTGTACCAAGCGCGCTTTGCAACCGCCGTCTTCGACCGAGAAGCATCACCGCGCGATGTTCGGGAGCACCGTTCTTCGTTGGGAACAACATTCGGAATTCACCACCTATACTTGGGAAATGCCGTCAGACCCCGGCGGTACGCCATTCCTTCCGGCAGCATCCCCTGCATCTTCTCGCTGAGAACAGCGAACGGACCGCGCCCGAGCGCTTGTTCGATAAGGCCAGCCTGGCGATGGCTGAAAATTCCGATGGTGCGGCGATTTACGCAACCGACTTTCAACTCGATCCTGCGGGATTCGTGCGAATTCTCCTCTTGGATCGCGGCATGCCCGCCGAGCGCGCCGGTGCATTAGTTCAGCGCGTCCTCGAGATCGAAACCTATCGGACGCTAGCTTTACTCGGCCTTCCTGAAGCGCAGCGGCTTGGGCCTTCGATAGGTGCCAGCGAGCGCCGGCTTGTCGAAGTCACTAGTGAGATGCAGAAGGCCAACGATCTCGACAGCAATCATCGCCTGCTTGATGAACTGACCGCACTGGCCGCGGAAGTCGAAGCCGGTGCCGCCGCCAGCGTGTTTCGTTTCGGCGCCAGCCGCGCCTATGAAGAAATTGTCGAGCAGCGCCTGCAGACCATCGGCGAACGCAAAATTGGTGGATGGCCGACATGGTCGTCGTTTCTTGCCCGCCGGATGAAACCCGCATTGCGGACCTGCGTCACGATCGAACAGCGCCAATCCAGTCTTTCGCTGAAGCTCGCCCGCGCAGCCAATCTCTTGCGAACGCGCGTGGACGTCGAACTTGAGCAGCAAAATCAGCAGCTTTTGAAATCCATGAACGCACGAACGCGCCTCCAGCTTCGTCTTCAGACAACGGTTGAAGGCCTGTCGGTTGCAGCAATCACCTACTACGTCGTGGGTCTGTTCGGCTACATCGTCAAAGCGGGTCACGACAGCGGGCGCATGGCGGTCGAGCCCAGCATCGTGACGGCAGCGTTCGTTCCGGTCGCTGCGCTTACGATCTGGTGGATTTTGGGCC
>JAPLPA010000417.1:0-5048 GCA_026400415.1 Afipia sp.
CTGCGATCGCAGCAGCGGCCAGAAGCTTCTTCATCGAACTCTCCCCAACGGCTTCTAAGCAGTGACAACAAACCGCGGCTAAGCCGATTCAACGATGCTTTGCTGTATCTGGAAAGTCACACGGGAAGGCATTCGGCTACCGCCATGTAAACAATGGCGAAACCAGTCAGCCAATGGCCTAGCGGGCCAATGAATGACTGGTCCAACGACCGAGCCGACGATCCCGCCGCGCCGCAGCTTGACTTGTCGGCCACTGGCGGCGACTTAACCGCCTCATTTCGGAGGCTCTGATGACCGCAGCATTCACGTTTCCCGGACAAGGCTCGCAGGCCGTCGGCATGGGCAAGGCGCTGGCCGACGCATTCCCGGCAGCCAAGGCCGTGTTCGACGAGGTCGATGCGGCACTGGGTCAGAAGCTGACTGCAATTATCTGGGAGGGGCCTGCCGAGACGCTTCAGCTCACCGAAAACGCACAGCCAGCCCTGATGGCGGTGTCGCTGGCGACGCTCCGCGTGCTGGAAACCGAAGGCGGCATCGACATCGCGCGCGACGCGGCTTTTGTCGCGGGTCATTCGCTGGGTGAATACTCCGCTCTGGCGGCTGCGGGCAGCTTTTCGATTTCGGACACGGCGAAACTTCTACGCACGCGCGGCCTCGCGATGCAGAAGGCTGTGCCGGTCGGTGTTGGCGCGATGGCAGCGTTGCTGGGCCTCGACTACGAAGCTGCAGTTGCGGTGGCGCAAGAAGCAGCCCAAGGGCAGGTGTGTCAGGCTGCGAATGACAACGGCGGCGGCCAGGTGGTCGTCTCCGGCGACAAGGCTGCGGTCGAGCGCGCGTTGGAGATTGCGAAAACCAAAGGCGCGAAGCGCGCGATGCTTCTCCCCGTGTCCGCGCCGTTTCATTGCCGCCTGATGCAGCCTGCCGCCGACGTGATGGCGCAGGCGCTTGCGGGCGTGACGATCAACAAGCCCAAGGTGCCGGTGGTGTCGAACGTGCTGGCAAGCGCGATCACTGATCCCGACGAAATTCGCAAACGTCTCGTCGAGCAGGTGACAGGCACGGTGCGTTGGCGTGAGAGCGTCTCCTATATGGCGTCGCAAGGCGTGACGCATTTTCTCGAAATCGGCGCCGGAAAGGTGCTGTCGGGACTGGTCAAGCGTATCGCCGATGGCGCTGTCGGCGTGCCCGTCGGCGGACCCGGAGATATCGAGGCTGCGAAGGTGGCGATTGCGGCGTCGAAGTAAACGCTGCGTTTTTTCATGCGAATAAACGCTTAACGATTGCGGGCTTTTGCCCCTGACTTTCGGTGCAAAAAAGCCTATATTGTCTTTGTCGCAAGACGATGGCGCTGAATCTCAGTGCGGACAACGCGTAGACCCGGGGGGCAGTACCCCGGCGCCTCCACCAGAAGCGGTTTAAACGGTCACAACCGTTTCTGATGGGGGCGAAATAGGTTCGATGCGCGTTATGAAGTATTGAAGTGTGCTCGGCATGATACCGCCGTTATCGGGTCAAAACCTAAATGCAAACGACAACGTTCGCATGAATGAAGTGCGCCTCGCGGCGTAACCATTCGGGGTAGGTCCACCTTGCAACAGAACGGCCATTGCCGCGTCACCTTCGGGTGGCGCGGCTTTTATTTTGGAGTATTGAGTCTCGCGCTCGCATTGCTGGCGAGAAACGCGAGATCACTGTCGTCTTTCAGGTCGACGCCCGTCAGTCCGCGCCCCAGTGCCGCGCGCACGAGCCATGCCAGCTTGAACGCTGCGGCGTCATAACTCAGTCCTTGGGGCCGCACATTGGAAATGCAGTTGCGTCCGGCGTCGTTTCGGTTCCGAAACGGCGCGTGCGTGATGTAGATGCCCAGACTGTCCGGCGAACTTAGCCCGGGCCGTTCGCCGATCAACATGATCGAGAGTTTCGCCTGCAACAGTTCCGCAATCTCGTCGGCCAATGCGACGCGAGCCTGCGTGGCGATGACGACCGGTGCATTTTTCAACTCGTTCATGAGTTGCGGTTTCAGAGCTGCGAGCAAAGGCGGTGCGTGACGCTCGACCGCAAGCGAGGAGAGGCCGTCGCCAATGACGATGCAAATGTCGTTGCGCACGAACGGCGCGTTGCGCAGCTTTGCGATGTCGTCGGGCACAATGACGCGACCCAAATCGGGACGACGCAAGTATGTCGTGCGATCCGGCGCACGGCTGCGAACCTGTGAGGTGATCCATCCTTCGGCCTGCAACTCCGCATCGAGTTTTTCAACGCTCAACGCGGCATGAATAGCGTCGCGCGCCATCGCATGCGCCCAGCCGAATTTCAAAACTTCTTCGGTCGGCATGCCGGCACCGGCGCGACCGAGTGCGAGGCGCGCAGGAGTCAACTTGCGCCAGTCCGCCCATGGCGTTTGCGTGACGGGGCCTTTCGTCATGCGACGAGCGACTTAAGTGACGACAATCCGCCGAGCAGCGCGTTAGGCGAGGGCGGGTTCAGTCGTACGTTCGAATCGGTGATCTGCATGCGTTGCAGCCACGCTTCGAATTCCGGCGCGCGCGTCAGTCCCATCGTTTCGCGGAGAAACAAGGCGTCGTGAAACGACGTGCTTTGATAGTTGAGCATGATGTCGTCCGCACCCGGCACACCCATGATGAAATTGACACCTGCGGTGCCGAGCAGCACCAGCAACGTGTCCATGTCGTCCTGATCGGCTTCGGCGTGATTGGTGTAGCAAATATCGCAACCGATCGGCAGCCCGAGCAATTTCCCGCAGAAATGGTCTTCCAGTCCGGCGCGGACGATCTGCTTGCCGTCATACAGATATTCCGGGCCGATAAATCCCACGACAGTATTCACCAGCAACGGCTCGTAACGGCGCGCCAGCGCATAGGCGCGTGCCTCGCAGGTCTGCTGATCGACGCCGAAGTTGGCATCGGCAGACAATGCGCTGCCCTGTCCGGTTTCGAAATACATGACGTTGTCGCCGACCGTTCCGCGCTTCAGCGACAACGCTGCAGCGCGCGCCTCGTCGAGGAGCTCGGGCGTGACGCCAAATGAAAGATTGGTTTTCTCGGTGCCGCCGATCGACTGAAACACTAGATCGACCGGAGAATGATTCTCGATCAGCTTGATCGTGTTGGTGACATGCGTCAGCACGCAACTTTGCGTCGGAATCTCAAACCGCTGAATCAATTCATCGAGCATTCGCGTGATGCCGCCGAGCACCGGCATGCTGTCAGAGACGGGATTGACGCCGATCACCGCGTCGCCCGATCCCATCAGCAGTCCGTCGAGCGTGGAGGCGGCGATGCCGCGCAGATCATCGGTTGGATGATTGGGCTGGAGCCGAACCGATAGTTGTCCCTCAAGCCCGATGGTGTCGCGAAAGCGCGTAACGACGCGGCATTTTCGGGCCACCGCGATCAGATCCTGATTGCGCGAAATCTTCGAAACCGCCGCGACCATTTCGGGCGTTAGTCCCGGCGCCAAAGCTGCGAGGGCTGCAGTCGTTGCGTATTCCGATAAAAGCCAGTCGCGGAATCCGCCGACAGTCAGATGCGCGACGATTGCGAACGCCTTGGCATCGTGGCTGTCGATGATAAACCGCGTGATGTTGTCGTCTTCGTAGGGGATCAGCGCTTCGGTCAGAAATTGCTTGAGCGGCACGTCCGCCAGCACGTAGCGCGCCGCCATTCGCTCCTGCGCCGACGCAGCCGCGATCCCGGCCAGCATATCGCCCGAACGCGCAGGGCTGGCGAATGCCATGACCTGCTTGAGATCGTCGAAGACAAATAATTGCTGTTCGATGGAGGTGCGATATCGCATCGGACTCAAATTCGGAGCGGACTATCAGCGTCAAACATACCATTGAACCCATTGACCGAAGTGCTTAATCATTGACGAGCGGCATTTTTATACGGCAAACGACGGCTCGAATTGCTGCGAAATGCCTATGGGGGAAACCATGTTCGATTTGACCGGCAAGACCGCGCTTGTCACGGGTGCCACGGGCGGGATCGGCGGCGCAATTGCGCGCGCGCTCCATGCGCAAGGCGCAACTGTTTCGATTTCAGGTACGCGCCGCGAAGTCCTCGACACGCTTGCGGCGGAGATGAAAGAGCGCGTTCACGTTCTGCCGTGCAACCTTTCTGATATGGCAGAGGTCGAAACGCTGGTCCCTGCCGCAGAGAAAGCGATGGGCCAGCTCGATATCCTTGTCGCTAACGCCGGCATCACACGCGACAATCTCTTCGTCCAGTTGAAGGACGAAGATTTCGACGATGTTATCCGCGTGAATCTCACCGCGACGTTTCGTCTGGCGCGCGCGGCGACCAAATTGATGATGCGTAAACGCTTCGGGCGAATCATCGCGATCACGTCAGTGGTCGGCGTCACCGGCAATGCGGGGCAGGGCAATTATGCGGCCTCCAAGGCTGGTCTGATCGGCATGATGAAATCGGTGGGTGCCGAATACGCTCGCCGCAACGTCACGGCGAACTGCATTGCTCCTGGTTTTATCGCAACCCCGATGACCGACGCGCTCAACGAAAAGCAGCGCGAAGCGGTGCTGGGCAAGGTGCCTGCGGGGCGGCTCGGAACGCCCGAGGATATTGCTGCGGCAGCGGTATACCTCGCCTCCAACGAGGCAGCCTACGTGACTGGACAGACGATTCACGTCAACGGCGGAATGGCAATGATTTGAGGCTTTTACCGCCCGATTTCGGCGCGGTTTGCGAAGCAAATCGGGTTCCGCCGCCGTGTGGTCAAGCCTAAGGAAGTATGATACCGAAACGGCTTGGGGGCTCGGTAACATCGCCATTGCAGGATTCACAAACCCTGTATATTGCCGTGGCTTGGCCCGCCGCCGTTTCCGGTATTTCGTCCCATTTGGGCGAAGCCTTGCCAAAGGCCACGAAACGGACGGCACGAATTCAGGCGGCAACGCACTACGATGACTCGCAGTCGGGTTTAGTGGAACAAGCACGAGGTTGGAAACGATGAGTGAGATTAGCGAGCGAGTTAAAAAGATCGTGGTTGAGCACCTCGGTGTCGAACCA
>JAPLPA010000417.1:5053-5356 GCA_026400415.1 Afipia sp.
ACCAGAGAAGGTTATCGATACGGCGAGTTTCATCGACGATCTCGGTGCTGACAGCCTTGATACCGTTGAACTCGTGATGGCGTTCGAGGAAGAATTCGGCTGCGAAATTCCGGACGATGCCGCCGAGACGATTCTCACGGTTGGCGACGCGACCAAGTTTCTCGAGAAAAACGCAAAAAGCTGACGCTTGCGCGTGAAGTTTTGAAATTCGGCGGGTTGTGATCGAACGACCCGCCGTCTTTCTGTCTGATACGTCCGGACAAATCTTCCATTTCGCAATTCGGGGACCAAGATGAGGCGGGT
>JAPLPA010000383.1 GCA_026400415.1 Afipia sp.
CCGCGAGGGCCGAGAAGCCACCCATCGGCACCACGATAGCGCCGTAAACAAAAAGTCCGATGATGATGGATGGCGCACTCAACAGAATTCCGTTGATGAACCGAATGACCTCGGTGAGCTTGTCGTGCTTGCCGTATTCAGCGAGATACGTGCCTGCAAACAATCCCAGCGGCGCGCCAATGCCAACGCCGATGACCGTCATGATGATCGAGCCCACGATGGCGTTTTTCAATCCGCCTTCGCTTGAACCTGGTGGCGGTGTGTTCTCTGTGAAGATCTGCAGATGCAAACCGGAAAGGCCGTTCGAGAACAGCGTGAACAGGATCAGCGCGAGCCACGTGACGCCGAACAGTGCGGTACCCACGCAAAGCACGCGGATGAAAATATCCTTGCGGCGGCGCGAGGCGTAGATCGGGTTGATGGTTTGATCCGACATCAGTTGCCCGCCTTCTTCTCAAGACGCGACAGCATGATGCGCGCGGCGGCCAGCACGAAGAACGTTAGAATAAAGAGTAGCAGTCCCAGAAGAATCAGACCTGATTGATGCAAGCCGTCGCTTTCGGCGAATTCGGACGCAATGGCCGCCGAGATCGTCGTTCCGGGCGCAAAGATCGAGCCGTTGATGCGAAACGAATTGCCGATGATAAAGGTAACGGCCATCGTCTCGCCGAGTGCGCGACCGAGCGCCAGCATGATGCCGCCGATCACACCGACGCGGGTGTAAGGAATGACGACGTTCTTGACGACTTCCCATGTGGTGCAGCCGACGCCATACGCAGCCTCTTTCAGAACAGGCGGCACGGTCTTGAATACATCGACCGAGATTGCGGTGATGAAGGGCAGCACCATGATGGCCAACACCAATGAGGCGTTGAACAGACTGAGATAAGATGGGGGGCCGGCGAAGATGGATTGCAGAACCGGGATGCCGGAAAAAATTTTGATCATGAATGGTTGAAACGTGTCGGCGAGAAACGGGCCGAGCACGAAGAAGCCCCACATGCCGTAGATGATCGAGGGAATTCCCGCGAGCAGTTCGACCGCCATGCCGATGGGGCGGCGCAGCCATTGCGGGCAAAGCTCAGTCAGAAAGATTGCGATGCCGAGCCCGACGGGAATCGCAATCAGCATCGCGATGAACGACGTGACGAGCGTTCCGTAGATCGGACCGAGCGCGCCCAGCACCGGCGGATCGGCAGACGGTGCCCAGCGCAGTGTCCACAAGAACGCGACGCCGTATTCTTTCATCGCGGGCCACGCGCCTGCAATGAGCGAAAGGATGATACCGCCGAGAATGAGCAGGACTGAAATTGCGCAGGCGCGCGTCGTCCAGTAAAAGGCGACATCGCCGAACTTGAAGGCGCTTAACGCGCGCGCGCGGTCGTAAGGTCCAGCAGCAGATTCAATCGATACGCCCTGAACCGCCATATCCGCCACGCCCAACCCCTGTCTTCTAACTCTAACTCAAATTTGTCACCGCGCGCGAAGCAATCCAGTCTTTACATCCGAGACGGATTGCTTCGCTTCGCAGCGACTTTCGGTGTCTTAGCTCTTGATGTCAGCCGACCAGGTCTTTTCGATCAGCTTCACGACGGGCTCAGGCATCGGAATGTAGTCGAGTTCCTCGGCCATCTTGCCGCCCTTGGCGAATGCCCACTTGAAGAATTTCACGGCTTCGGCGGACGCCGCCTTATCGACAGGCTCTTTATACATGAGGATAAAGGTCGCAGCCGTGATCGGCCATGACGCTTCGCCGGGCTGGTCGGTCAGGATCACGTAGTAACCCGGAGCCTTCGCCCAATCCGCATTCGATGCAGCAGCCTGAAACGACGCAACGGTTGGCTGCACGGTCTTGCCGGCTTTGTTGATGAGCGCTGTGTAGGTCAGCTTGTTCTGCTTGGCATAAGCATATTCGACATAACCGATCGAGTTCTTGGTCTGGCCGACATTGCCGGCAACGCCCTCGTTGCCTTTTGCGCCGACGCCGGCTGGCCACTCAACCGCGGTGCCGGAGCCGACTTTGGATTTCCATTCGGCATTCGCCTTCGATAGATAGTCCGTGAAGTTGAACGACGTTCCCGAACCGTCCGAGCGGCGCACGACAGTGATCGCTTCGGTCGGCAGCTTCAATTTCGGATTGAGCTTGGCAATCGCAGGATCGTCCCACTTGGTGATCTTGCCGAGATAGATGTCGCCGAGCAGTTCACCGGAGAGAACGAGTTCACCTGGCTTGATGCCTTCGAGGTTTACGACCGGCACAATCGCGCCCATCACCATCGGCCACTGCGAAAGGCCGTCCTTGTCGAGCGCTTCGGCTTTCAGAGGCGCGTCAGTTGCGCCGAACGTGACGGTCTTGGCGAGGATCTGCTTGATGCCCGCGCCAGAGCCGATCGACTGATAATTCAAACCGTTGCCGGTCTCTTTCTTGTAAGCATCCGCCCACTTCGAATAGATCGGGAACGGGAAGGTTGCGCCCGCGCCCGTAATGTCAGCGGCAAATGCCGACGTCGATGCGGCGACAAGGCCAGCAGCGACGATTGTTTTGAGGATATTCATCCAAATCTCCATGTGTCGTGAGCGAAGTGCCGATGCACCCGAAAGCGCTCACTGCGGCCCGTGTAGGGACCGCACATGCAGCTTTTATGATGGTTGGATGACACTCATATGACACCCGCAAGGACCGGGAATCGCTTGGTTTTAAGCGCCCGACAAAGGCTTGGGCTGTGGAAAAGCGGCCGTGAATGTCGCGCCCTGTCCGGGAACGCTCTCGATTGCGAGCCGCCCGCGATGGCGGTTGAGAATGTGCTTAACCAATGAGAGGCCGAGACCCGTGCCGCCCTGCGCGCGGCTGTCGCCGACATCGACACGGTAAAATCGCTCGGTGAGACGCGGCAGATGTTCCGTCGCAATGCCGGGTCCGAAGTCGCGCACGCTGACGCGTGTCTCTGCATTGCCTTCGCCGGTCGATGCTTCGTTCAACGACACAATGACGCGCCCACCCGATGCGCCGTACTTCAATCCATTCTCGATCAGGTTCTCGAAAAGCCGCAGTAATTCTTCGGAATCACCCGCGATCATAACCGGCGTATCGGGTAATTGCGCCTCAATCGTCACATGCCGTTCCTTGGCTAACGGCTCAAGTCCGTCAATCACCTGACGCACCAGCGGCACAAGATCGACCTGCGCGTCTGGGCGGACATGCGCGGAGAGTTCGACGCGCGACAGCGACAGCAGATCGTCGATCAGCCGCGCCATGCGGGTTGCCTGCGCGTGCATGATTCCCAGAAATCTCTCGCGCGCTTTTGCGTCGTCTTTCGCCGGACCCTGCAGCGTGTCGATGAACCCCGACAATGCGGCGAGCGGCGTGCGCAATTCATGGCTGGCATTTGCGACGAAATCCGCGCGCATTTCCTCGACACGCCGCAGCGGCGTCTGATCATGAAACGTCATCAGCAGACATGATTCAGTTCCGCCGAACGCGGACGGTAGCGCCAGCGGCGTCACGATCAATTCCATCCAGCGCTCGACCGGAACGCGATCGACATACATGGCGCGTTGCGCCTCGCGCGTTGCGATTGCCTGACGAAGTGCTGCAATGATTTCAGGCGAGCGCAACGCGAACAATGCGAGTTCATTCTTGCGCAATGCGGGCGCAAGTTGTGCCGCCGCGAGATTGAATTGCAGTACGCGGCCGGCGCGGTCCAGCAAGACAGCGGCCTCCGGCATTCCCGACACCAGCGCCTGCACGACCGACGTTTCCGCGGGACGCAGGCCGATCAAATCTTCTGCCGCAGGAGAATCCTGTCGCAATTTCCACGGCACGAGTGCGGCAGCAACAATACAGAGCAACACCAGTGCGGCTTGCCCAAACGTCAGGCCTCCGAAAATCACTGCGGCCGCAAGGCCAATCGACCCGCCGAGCAGCACAATCGCCGACCGCCGCAGCCGGTCGGGCCAACTTTCGGATCGCGGCTCGATACTCGTCGATGAAGGATTGTTTGCCATTCGGTTCGCCGGTTACGCGTCACGTTCTAACGCAGCGTGATCTTGCCGAAAACCGGTTTTCTCGCCGGTTTCAGTTAACTGCCGAATTCGGCTTTCGCGGCGGGTCCGGCTGCGCCACCTCATCGAGATGCCTCATCGCCGCCTTTACGCGCCTCGCCTTCATACCAATCAGCAACTCGCGGACCGACAGCAATGCCAGCGAAATAGCGAACGGGACATAATAATAAAGAACGCGAAACAGTAGCAGGCTTGCGAGCAGCTCTTCGCGTGCAAACCGGCTTTGAAAATGCAGACAGCCGTAAAGCATCGCGGCGTCGAACACACCGAGCCCGCCCGGTGAATGGCTGGCAAAGCCGAGCAGCGTAGCCGACACGAAGATGACGGCAACGACGACGAAATCGACATGAGGCGTCGCCGGCATCAGAATATACATCGCCAGCGAACAGAACGTCAGATCGACAATACCTATAATAATTTGCAAGAGCGTCAGCTGACCGCCGGGCAGCGTCACTGTCCACGTGCCGCGACCTACGACGCGCTGTTTGTTCCAGACCCAAGCCACGTATGCGGTTAATCCCGCGATGATGGCGAACGCAAAGACGCGGTTTACCCATTGCGGAAGGTGATTGATCGACGACGCTGCGTCGGGGTGATAGGCGACGCCAAGCCCAAGCACAGCCGCGTTGCCGAGCCAGAAGGTGAGGCCTGCGAGAAAACAGATTTTGGCGACATCGATCGCGTTTAGCTGATACGCCGAGTAGATGCGGTAGCGTACCGCGCCGCCTGTCAGCACGCTGGCGCCGACATTATGGCCGATCGAATAGGACGTAAAAGCAGCGAAAGCAGCAATGCGGTAAGGCACATCGGTCTTGCCGATCGTCCTCAACGCAAACAGATCGTAGAATGTCAGCGTGAAATAGCCGGCCGCGACGCAAAGGCCTGCGAGCACAATCGCCTGCATCTTGGTTGCCCGCATGGCGTGGACAACTTCAGAAAAATTCAGGCTCTTGAGCATGTGATAGAGGACGTAGCCCGCCACCACGATGATGGTAAGGCTGATCAAGGCGCCAATCTTGTGCAGGATATTTTTCTCGCGGGCGAACGCGATCATCCCACGTAATTTTTCAAGCATTCAGTCCTCGACCCAAAACCCTTGCTTTATCGCGTTTTCTTTACGCGAACCGGTATCCACTTCGCTCGAAAACGCTCTAACCCCGTCAGGTTTCCTAGCAGACCCTGTGCGCCGTCGCGAGTATGGGATCGACGATTTAATTTGCACCGGGATGCCCTGCGGCCTTATGCCCGCGGCGCAAGCCGGGAGACGACCAGAGCGCGCAGCCATGCGCCGGCAGCACAACCGGCAAGATATACGAAGAACATGACGAGGCCGAGATCGAGCCAGTATCCCGCGCGCCCCGGCACCAGGCGCAGCAGCGATACAAGAATGATGGCAGCCAGCGCCGCAGCGCATCGCTTCATCGCCGGGTCAGACAAGGCCAGAC
>JAPLPA010000595.1:0-2904 GCA_026400415.1 Afipia sp.
GCCTCACTGATGCATTTTTACTCCGGCGCACCGATGCATTTTGTCTCCGGCGTTGACATTGCACGCTGCATTAAATTATCTAGCCACCTTTTCTGAGAGGAACGGAGAAGCGGCCGACTTCTAACGCATGAGCGAAGACGTGGCGTTTAGAAAATCTGCCGGGATCGGAGGTCCCCAAACATCACGGCGCTCATTTCCCGACCATACTTTAGGCCGCTGTGGGGAATCCTCGTGCCATGGGCGAGGCTCGAAATAGCCGAGCTCTTCATCGATAACTCGATCGAGTTCCGTGAAGAGCTCTACGATCTGCCCGTTCGGCGTCGCATGGTAGGTGGCGACGTTGTGACCCGGCCCATGGCGAACAGGCCCCCAAATGATCTTGAGTTTGTGTTGGCCGAGCGTCTCGCACGATTCAATCAAATGCGCGGTGTCCCGCATCTCGAATGCCAAGTGATGCATCCCTGTGTTGCTGCCTTGAAGAAAATTGACCGTGTGATGATCAGGCCCGCAGCGCATAAAGACAAAGAAATCCTTCACCCAATCGGACGCTTTAAAACCCAGATGCCGTTCGTAAAACTCCGCCATTTTTTTGGGATCATCGACGATAAACGCAACATGCCCAAGCTTTATCGGCGCGGCACCCGCGTTACCCGAGCGCTCGACATTGTTCCAGCTGGGAAATAGCGAAATTTGGTTGCCCATTGGATCAACAAGCACAAGCGACTTAGAGACCCCTGGTACAGTGTCACTTGCCATTTCCGATCGAACGCCTTCCTTGGAAAGAGCCGACTGCAAGTCGGCAAGATCCGTATTGGGTGCGATTTCGAATGACATTCCGCTGCACCGCGGTGACGCGGCCTGTCGCACACAAAGCGCAAGCTGGCCAACTCGCGTCGAGAAAAACACTTCGTCCTTAGTTTTCGCGATCGCTCGCAAACCCATAACCTGCTCGTAATATTCGACCACACGCGCTACGTCGGGAGTCTCAAGCGTGACGTGACCAATGCGCTTACATTGCACCATGACTTTTTTCCCTAACCATCGGTTGGATGAATTGATCAAGATTTCTGGACGCAGGCTGGAAGGATTCAATCGACGCCAGGCAAGCGACATAGCCATCGGGGCGGATCGCAGCCACTTTGCCGGAGTGAAGCGCAACTATCGCCTTGCACCTGTCATCGCCTGGTCGAACACAAAGCACTGCCTCGCGGAGCTCGCGCTCTTTTTCCGAGATGCACACGAGCAAAGGAGCGATCGCCGGCCATGACCCCTGCCGAGAAAGTGCTACAAGCTCGCTCGGCGCAACATCAAAGCCAACGAGCGCAAAGGACGGGCCTGTGATGTCATCGAGACTTACCGCACCGCCAGCGTCTCCAATGACGTGTAGCAGCGGCAGCATCCTTCCAATAAAATTGTCCTTTGATGGACCGGTGCCTACAAAGCCCGCATCGAAATACGGCTTTGGCATGTATCGCATGCTGCTGAAGAATCGTCTCACCGGCGGGATTGAATTAAGGGCGCCCAGCAGAACATCGCGGAGCAACGCGAGTGGCAGTGATCGGATGTTGGCCAGTTTGCCGATCCACACGGAGTAATCGACAATCTGCCTGATGTGACGACGACGCTCTTGTTCGTAGGTCTCAAGGATTTTCGGATTGAGACAGCCTCGAAGTACGCCGGCGATCTTCCATGACAGGTTAGCGGCATCGCGCGCACCGCTATTCATCCCCTGCCCCCCAAACGGTGGCATGACATGTGCGGCGTCTCCCAGAAGATAAGCACGCTTTTCTTGAAGCCGCTGCGCGATACGTTCGGAAAAGCCGTATATCGCGCGCCGAATGATACTGAGCTTTGTGCCCGCGTATGGCGTGTGCTTGTCGACGAGCGATTGAATGCCCGCATCGCTTACGATCGCACCGTGGTCATCATCCGCAAGCAACATGAATTCCAGACGGCGGCCGCCGTAGGGACCCGGGATGCTGTTGACTGGTCTTTTGGGATTGCAAAAGAAGCGAGAATAATCGGCTTGGTCTGGAAATTCGGCGAGATCCACGACGAGGTGCGGCGCGTCGATTCTTTTTCCTTCGAAGGAAATCTGGAGCGCGGAGCGAACATAGCTACGAGCACCGTCACAGCCGAGAAGGTAACTTACGCTTAACTGCCGGATCTGCCCCCTCTCCTTGACCTCAAGAGTGACACCCTCATCGCTCTGACGCAGGCCAGTTACTTCGGCACCGAAGCGCACTTTAGCTGCCCGCGTCCTGCGCAAGCCTTGAAGCAGAATTTTCTCGAACACCGGCTGCAGCACGGCGTTGCGATTGCCAAATCCATTAGGCGTGACAAATCCAGGCACTTCGACGAGGCGCAGACCGAATGGAGAGATGAAATGGATACCAAAGGGCTTCGAGGTATGCCCACGGATTGCATCGCCAAGACCGACGCGATGTAACAGCCGCATATACTCGTCGTCGATTGCGATCGCGCGTGGCAGATTGGAGGTCGTCTCGTTCTTTTCCAGAAGAACTGTGTCGATCCCGTAGTGTGCAAGCAGAAGCGCCGCAGTCATCCCCACTGGCCCAGCGCCAACCGAAAGGGTTCGAGGGCCGCCTCGCTCGTCGAATAGCTCCAGATGCTCTTCAAAAAGCGCATGCGCAGGCATCTCAATTTCCGTATTGATGGCCGACCGAGCAGCTCCACGTTGTTTTCGGCGGATATTTTGCAAGTAAGTGGGGCGGAATCTGAACTAATTATGTAATGAATAACTGAATTACGTATAGCGTGTCAATAAAGGGGGGTGAGGAGAAAATGCTGCCGGACGATGACGAGGAGAAAAACGACGGTTCTGCCGGGGTCCAATCCGTCGAAACGGGCGCCCGCCTCTTATTGGCTTTGGCGGAGCTTGGC
>JAPLPA010000595.1:2959-3260 GCA_026400415.1 Afipia sp.
GCGGGCATGCACCCCGCAAAAGCTCATCGGTACATCGCGAGCTTCGTTCGATCCAAACTGATCGCCCGGGATATCGCCGGGGGATACGGATTCGGAAGTCTGGCTGTCCGGATCGGGATTGCAGCGCTGACCAACGTCGACATCATGCGTATCGCACCGCCGTACATTGCGACGCTGCGCACGACGATCGACGAAACGGTTGCGCTATCAGTGTGGGGCACTTACGGGCCGACGTTCATACACATCGAGGAGGCTACGAGAACTGTATTGCTCAGCGTCAAACCTGGCTCAGTTGTCCCTC
>JAPLPA010000375.1:0-913 GCA_026400415.1 Afipia sp.
TCAGCGCTTCTGCCGCTGGCGAAATAAATTGAACGGCACCATTAGAGCCATGGCGGGAGATTACGTCGCTGATATTGCGCGTGAGGAGGCGATAACGCTCTTCCTCTTTGTCGAGCAGTTTCTTGCTGGTCCGCGCCAGCGATTCCGCACCGAATGCGAGACCGGAGGCATAGATTGTCGCCGACGCAATTCCGAGTGCTTCGAATAGCGAACTGATGTCAGTTGGGACCTTCGAAGCCGGCAGCATTCCGAACGCTTCGGTCATAACCAGAATTAAAGCGCAGCCAAGAGCCAACGCCACCGCAATGCCGACAATGCGCCGCGAAGCCGACAGCGCGGCTTCGAGCGGAACAGCGATCAGCCAGATTGCGGCAAACGACGATATGCCGCCGGTATTGATGCAAACGGCGAGCACGACGGCCGCGTCCGGTGCGTGAAAGGTAATAGGAGATCAGGACGGGTGCGATCAGCCACGCAAACACCATCACCTCGATTTCCTGAGGCGCGCCGCGCACAGCCAAATAGACCGGCAGCGATGCGAGGGCTGCGAGGCTGCCCAACAGCCGGGGCGCGATAAACGCACGATGGCGCGCGCTCGTCATCACGTCCTGACGCACGGACGGATGCAGCAGCGAGTCCAAATGGTCGCGGATAATCCCGAACACTGTCACGTCATTCTCACGCTCGGCACACTCGTTACGCTGAGTTGCCGGAACGCCCCCTTTTTTCGTTGACTGATCGTGTCAGAGCGAACTTAAGCGAACGCTAAGGCGCGTCGGCGAAGCCGCATACCAACTGCGGTAGCGGCCAATTCGCAGGCATTGACGCGCCTATTCAGCCGGAATGGTGAATGCGAAGTTTCCAGCGCACGGCCGTTATGGTTTCGAAAGAGTGCATAATCGGCTTGTGCAAA
>JAPLPA010000375.1:1005-4892 GCA_026400415.1 Afipia sp.
CTTGTGCAAATTATCGGCGTGTTTCGTCGCAATTTGCCGCGCGGATCGTCGTCAATTGAAAATTTACGGCAAATCAAACGATTCAGGTTTTAGACGAATTGAATAGAGCCGAAATACGCAAGTTTTAAAGGGCCTCTGTTAGTGAGGACCGATTGCGAGTCGCGATCGCAACGGGATTAGATTGACGGGGTTTGTGATGTTTTTTCTGCGTCGTATGGCCTTCTGGCTGATGGTTGTGTTTGCGCTGTTACCTTTGGGCAAAACGCCGGATTCCGATAAGGCTCCGAAGGTCGACACAACCGAAGCCGTGACTGCTGCGACCGCTGCGGTATCGGACATGGCGCAATTCTGTACGCGCCAGCCTACCGCTTGCGATATCGGCGGGCAGGCCGCAAGCGTCGTCGCGCATCGCGCTCAAGCCGGCGCGAAAAAGGTCTACGAGTATTTTACGGAAGCCAAGCCGCCGGAAACCGTCGTCGTCAAGGAAACCCTGGTCAAGGATTCGAACGCACGCCAGGATATCCGGCCAGCCGGCAAGAGCGTCAAAGATCGCAAAAAAGCTTCGGATCATACCGGATCCATCGGCTTGGTCGGAAACCCCACTGCGTCCCCTCAGCACGACAAGCTACTGCAAATGGACGTCCACCCAGAATGGCAGGCACCAATCCTGCAATAGTGGCCGCTGTCTCCGTAAATAATTGCGCTGCGGCGGCAGGCGATATCGCTTTTGAGCGTCCGCTTTCTTATATAACCGTCGGGCAACGCAACTCAGGCCGCCATGACGATCGACGATATTCGCGAAAACTTCGCACTGCTGGAGGAGTGGGATGACCGCTACCGCTACGTCATCGAGCTTGGCCGGACTCTTGAGCCGATGCCGGAGGCAGACCACTCCGCTGCAAACAAAGTGCAAGGCTGCGCCAGCCAAGTTTGGTTGACGACGGCCATCGACCGAAGCAATTCCAAAGAGCCAGTCCTCAATTTCAAGGGCGACAGCGACGCCCATATCGTGCGCGGGTTGATCGCCATTCTGCTGACGCTGCAGTCGGGTAAGTCCGCGCGCGAGATCGTCGCATCCGATCCAATCGCCGTGTTCGACGAGCTTGGCTTCCGCGAACATCTGACGCCGCAGCGCTCCAACGGATTGCGCGCGATGGTCGAACGAATCCGCCACGATGCGCGCGAAACCTTGACCGCAGCATCTTGATCGCACCACGCCCGAACCCGTTAAGTCGTGAACGCTGCATCCTCTGCAAGCCACGTCCGAATTCGCGCGCTGCCACCGCGCTGTGCCGTAGACCTAAAACCGTAGTGGCGCGCCAGCCGGTCTAAGGCCAGCTGCAAGACGATCTTTGCCGAGCGCGATGGCCAGCCTCGCTCACGCTCGATGTCCTCAAGCCCGCGTAAAAAGCAGCAGACGTCCATCAGCAGACCCGCAAATTCAGGGCCGCAAGCTTCAAGCGCGGAGCGCACGCGCTGTCGAGAGGCCACGATCAGATCCGTCATCTCGCCGCCGCGGCCACTCCCGCCATGGGTGCGGCCGATACCTGACCAGGTCGACGTGACGCGCGGGGAAAGATGTCCACGCGTAAAATCGGCCCTTAGCCGTTCTCCGGCTATAAACTGCTCCTGGCCGATCAACGCACGTCCGTCGCGACCCTTTCGGCTTGCCAGCCACGCCAGCGGGCTCTCGTTGTCATTGACCAAAACATTGGCCGGTCCGGTCTCCGTCATCAAATTGCGAGGTGTCAGATCGAGATGCTGCGCGCGAAATGAGTCGATCGTTTCATTGGGCACGATGTCGATCGGGCGTTTTGGTTTCCGCGACTGCAATTTTGTTGAAGCGGCCTTTGAGGCTAATGCGGCTTTCTGCGCGTGGCGTGCCTTTGTCATCGCGCTTCTCCTTCCACAGCGCTGCAGGCCAGTTCGAGTGCGGCCATACGGCAGTCAAACCAGATGTCATCGCGCCGATCCTCCACGACGCGGCAAGCATGGGCAACGGTGGTGCGGTCGCGGCGAAAACATTCACCCACCGTCGCAAAGCCAAGGCCAAAGCCGACGTGGGCAAGATACATCGCGACCTGACGCGCGAAGGCAGTCTTCTGCGATCCACGCGTTCCACATAAGATGTCCACGGGCTTCACGCCGAACCCCGATGCCACATGGGTCACGATCTTCCGACATCTGCGCCGGGGCGAGTCCAAGTCGGATGGGGATTTGGAAGCGGTGGAACAAGAGCGTTGCGCATGTTCGAGCATCGTGACCTCACTAGGAATTAATGCCCAAATATCTAGTTGACACCACAACGTACAAAGGCTAGTATTTCCTCATCAAATTGAGGATTTTTCGATGTCTAACGCCTTTGACGCCCCGCATTTCACCAACGACGAAGCCGCCCGCTCGCTGATCGAAGGCATCCGTTGGCCGCAGGGTCCGGTCTGCTCTCATTGTGGCGTTGTGAACCGCGCCTATCAGGTGAAGGGCCGCGCCGGTCTGTACCGCTGCGCTGAATCGCTTTGCCGTAAGGACTTCACCTGCACGACCGGCACCGTCATGGAGCGCAGCAAGATCGCGTTGCATAAGTGGATGATGGGTTTCTACCTGATGAACGCCAGCAAGAAGGGCGTGTCGGCTCACCAGTTGCATCGCGCGCTCGGCGTCACCTATCAGTCGGCTTGGTTCATGGGCCATCGCATCCGCGAGGCAATGACGGCTGGCGGCTTGGCTCCCGTTGGCGGTCCTGACGGCAGTGGCATTGTCGAGATTGATGAGACGTATTTCGGACCTACGGCAGAGGCCAAGGTTTCCAAGCAGCGCAAGGGGCGTCCGTATAGCCCTCGCGGCGCTCGTGGTCCTGCGAACAAGCGCGCAATCGTCGCATTGGTAGAACGCGGCGGATCACTCCGCTCATTCCATGTTGCTAATGCCGACAAAGCAACCGTCAACGCAATTATCGCAGCGAACGTGCGTCCAGAGGCGCGCGTGTTCACCGATGAAAGCCGCTTGTATTCGGATGTTGAAGCTAAGTTTGGTGAGCATCAGACCGTTCGACATTCTGCAAAGGAATATGCGCGTGGCGAGGTTCACACCAACACCATCGAAGGCTCATTCTCGATTTTCAAACGCGGCATGAAGGGCGTTTATCAGCATTGCGCCGAAAAACATTTGCATCGGTATCTGGCGGAATTTGACTTCCGTTACAATCACCGCGTCGGCCTCGGCTACAGTGACATTGATCGCACCAAAGCAGCGATCAAGGGCATTGAAGGCAAGCGGCTGACCTACCATCAAACTAACAGACCCATTCAATAAGTACGCTGCGGCGCGGGCGCGGCGCGCTCTTATTCGCGCGTTACGTAAGAAACGACGCCGAGAACGCCGCTCATAATTAAAATTGAGAACGCAGCGGTGGCAAAAGCGGACATACCAACTTGATCTCCAAGCATTGCTGCTGCGCCCCCTAATCCTACGCAAGCCAGCAAAAGGCTCGCGCGAGGCGTTAGCGGCTTGTCCAGCCAACTCACTTTTTCTTCCCCTTCTTGGATTGCGCAGGGACGCCCTTCGGAGTCATGCTTTTCAGCGGTTTCGGCTTGGTATTAACAGCCGATTTGAGCGCTGCAAGGAAACGGCTTTGCGCTTCCTTATCGCTGTATTGATCTGAGTCTTTTGTACCCACGCGGGATTCCTCTATGGCTGAGAAAGAAGACTATTCCGATTTCAATTTCTATCCAAAATATAACGACCCCAATTTTCGTCCATATGCAATTGCTATCGGTGAGTTGGCTCTTGCATGGAATGGCCTTCATGACGTGCTTGGCAGATTATTTTGGACAATTGTAGGCAAGTCCAATTACGCCTCACTTGCTGTTTGGCATTCGATCAAGGCG
>JAPLPA010000121.1 GCA_026400415.1 Afipia sp.
TCCTTGTTCTTGCCCACACCTCGGCCTTCGCGAATTTCGATCGTCATCGCTCTTGAGACGACGTCGCGGGAGGCGAGGTCTTTGGCGGATGGCGCGTAGCGCTCCATGAAACGCTCGCCTTCGGAGTTAGCGAGATAGCCGCCCTCGCCGCGCGCGCCTTCGGTAATCAGACATCCCGCCGGAAAAATTCCTGTCGGATGGAATTGCACAAACTCCATATCCTGCAATGGAAGACCTGCGCGCAGCGCCATCGCGCCGCCGTCTCCCGTGCAGGTGTGCGCCGAGGTGCAGGATTGATAGGCGCGTCCGTAACCGCCGGTCGCAAGAATCACGGTCTGCGCGCGAAAACGATGAATGGTGCCGTCGTCGAGTTTCAGCGCGACAACGCCACGGCAAGCGCCCTGGTCGTCCATGATGAGATCGATGGCGAAGAACTCGATAAAAAATTCAGCCGCATGCCGCAGCGACTGGCCGTACATCGTGTGTAGCATCGCATGGCCAGTGCGGTCGGCGGCGGCGCAGGTGCGTTGCGCCTGTCCCTTGCCGTAGTCGAGTGTCAGTCCGCCGAACGGGCGCTGGAAAATCTTCCCGTCTTCGGTGCGACAGAACGGAACGCCCCAATGTTCAAGCTCGAACACGGCCTCCGGCGCGTTGCGCACCATGTATTCGATCGAGTCCTGATCGCCCAGCCAGTCTGACCCCTTGACGGTGTCGTACATGTGCCAGCGCCAGTCATCCTTGTGCATGTTGCCGAGCGCCGCCGAAATTCCCCCTTGGGCCGCGACCGTGTGCGAACGCGTCGGAAAAACTTTGGTGATGCAGGCGGTTCGCAACCCGAGTTCTGAGCAACCGACGACTGCGCGCAGACCTGCGCCGCCCGCGCCGACCACGACCACATCGTAGGTGTGATCTTCGATCGGATAGGCCGCGCCGTTGGTCTTGCCTTGGGTCTTGCCGTTCGGTGCCATCAATTAAACTCCCGAAGACAATTTGATGATTGCGTAGATCGATGCGAGTCCGACCGACCAGCAGAAGAAGTGATTGCCGATGATGAGCGCGAGCTTCAGCTTCTCGTTGTGGATATAATCTTCCAGCACGACCTGCATGCCGATCTTCATGTGCCAGCAGCTTGCAATGATGAAGAGGATCATGATGACGGCAACAGCCGGATTGCCGAGAATTTGCGATGACGTTGCCTGATTGCTTCCCAGTATCTTCATGACGATAATGATGGCCGGAACAATCAGCAGGATCATCGCGATCGCTGTGATGCGCTGGCGGAAAAAATCCTGCGTGCCGGAGCGGGCCGAGCCGAGGTGCGCATCGAGGCAGATTTCGGCGTGATGTCAGGCGCGCTCATCGGCCGGCCCCGACTGCATAAGCGACGATCCACAGCACAATCGTCAGCGTGATCGATGCGGCGAGTGCCGCAAGTGTGAGACGCTCACGTTCAACCTTGCCGAAACCGTAGCCCAGATCCCAGATCAGGTGCCGTGCGCCACCAAGCAGGTGGTGCAGCAGCGCCCATGTGTAACCGGACACGATGACGCGGCCGATCCAGCTCGACGTGAAAGCCTGGACCTGCGCGTAGGCGCCGGGACCTGACGCGGTTGCGATCAGCCACCACGCCATCAGGATCGTGCCGAAATAAAGCGCGATGCCGGTAATGCGGTGAACGATGGACATCGCCATCGTCAGCGTCCAGCGGTAGGTCATGAAAGGCGAAAGCGGACGATCGATCCGTGGGGTCATGAGCAGCTTCGACGGTTTGCTGACGACATTGAGCGTCGCCGGCCGGCATGCGGGATCGCGTTAGAGGGTTTCTATTTACGAAGCGCAAACATCGAGCGCAACGCCGAAATTGGCATACCACGAACGCTTATTCATAACTTCAAATCGCCTTATACGAAAGGCGATTGGCAGCTATCGGGAAACGCAGATGTAATCTGCGTTCAATTCTTGGGGCACCGATGGTATCCTTGGCTCATTCCGGCTATTTACGCAGGCCAATCGAGCGAATCGAGCATTGATGATCGCGGGCCTCAACACCACAGAACTCGCTGAACTCTCTGTGCTGCTTGTCGCGACAGGCGCGTTGGCGGGGTTTTTGGCAGGCATTTTCGGGATCGGCGGCGGCGCGGTTCTGGTGCCGGTGCTTTATGAATGTTTCCGGCTCGGCGGCGTGCCGCTGGATGCTCGCATGCCGCTGTGCATCGGCACGTCACTGGCGATCATTATCCCCACCTCGATCAGTTCGTGGCGCGCCCATCACAAGCGCGGCTCGGTCGATATGGATATCCTGTTGAAATGGGCGCTGCCGGTTTTGGCCGGTGTCGTTCTTGGCAGCGTGATCGCTCGCTACGCGCCGGAAAAACTTTTCAAATATGTGTTCGTCGGCGTGGCGTGGTCGGCGGCTGCACGCCTGTTGCTCGGAAAAGAAAACTGGAAGCTGGGCGACGAGATGCCGAAGGGCATCTTCATGAAGGCTTATGGCTTCTTCATCGGATTACTCTCGACGCTGATGGGCATCGGTGGCGGGTTGTTCTCGAATCTGCTGATGACGTTTTACGGGCGCCCGATTCACCAGGCTATCGGCACGTCGGCGGGTCTCGCCGTGTTGATCTCGATTCCGGGTGCGCTGGGTTACATTTACGCGGGATGGCCGGCGGCGATGCGGCATCCCGATGTCGTGGCGCTGCAACTGCCGTTCGCTGTCGGCTACATCTCGCTGATCGGAACGCTGCTGGTGATGCCGACGTCACTGCTTGTCGCGCCGCTCGGCGTGAAGGTTGCGCATCTGATGAGTAAACGAATGCTCGAGAAAGCGTTCGGGTGCTATCTGCTGATCGTCAGTTCGCGGTTCGTGGTGAGTTTGCTGTTCGGGGTGTAATGAAAAAAGCCCGCAGCCAGAAGCTGCAGGCTTTCTCGCATTGAAACCGCCAAATTATTTACAAGCGTCGATGGGATATTGGTTGCCGACCAGAACGCCGAGGTAAAATTTCGATCCTTGCTTGCATCGCGCGATACAGGCCGAAATTTCCTGTTTGCATTTGTCTTTGTAGGAAGCGTACTGGCCGGTGGCCCAGGCGGCGCATGTCGCCCCTTGTTGGGTGCAGCTCACAGCGTGGGCCGGTGCATTCACTAAGAAAAATCCCAAAATCGCAACGACCATAAAAATCTGAATCTTGATCAAAAGTATTTCTCCCGATTATCAGTCAAAAATCCTATGTCTTATATAGCTTCGCATAAGTATCCCGCAGAACATTCTTCTGTACTTTGCCCATGGTGTTGCGCGGCAAATCGTCCACGAAGATCACGCGCTTGGGCATCTTGAATTTCGCCCGGATGGATTTTTCATCACCGGCGATCTCGGCAAGATCGACACGCGCGGTTATGTGCACATTATCGGACGCGGCAAGGATCTGGTGAT
>JAPLPA010000130.1 GCA_026400415.1 Afipia sp.
AGCGATGTTGGACAGGTGGATCGGCCCTTCCTTAGAGACGATGCCGCCTTCCTGCGTCTGCGACTGTTTCTGGTGGCGCTTCACGAGGTTGACGCCGCGTACCAGCGCAACGCCCGCACTCGGACGCACTTCAATCACTTCACCCGACCGGCCCTTGTCGCGGCCAGTCAGCACGACAACCTTGTCGCCCTTGCGGATCTTCGCAGCCATCACAGCACCTCCGGGGCGAGCGACATGATTTTCATATGGTTCTTGGCGCGCAGCTCGCGCGGCACAGGTCCGAAGATACGCGTGCCGACCGGCTCCATCTGCGTGGTGATGAGAACGGCGGCGTTACGGTCAAAGCGGATCACCGAGCCGTCGGCGCGGTGAATATCCTTGGCGATACGAACCACAACCGCCTTCATCACGTCGCCCTTCTTCACGCGGCCGCGCGGAATTGCTTCCTTCACGGACACGACGATGACGTCGCCGATGGTGGCGTACCTGCGCTTCGAACCGCCGAGCACCTTGATGCACATGACGCGGCGCGCGCCGGAATTATCGGCAACGTCCAGGTTAGTTTGCATCTGGATCATAGTGAACCTCTTTAACTTCTAAACTTCGCCGCTTGCGCGGCGCGTAATTACTTCGACTTCTCAGCGACAGGCTTGCCGTGCTTCTCGCCGCGCACCACGATCCAGCGCTTGAGCTTGGAAATCGGGCGGTGCTCTTCGATCCACACGACGTCACCGACGCCGTATTCGTTGTTCTCATCATGCGCGTAATACTTCTTCGTATTACGAACGGTCTTCTTCAGAACCGGGTGGGTAAAGCGGCGTTCGACACGAACAACCACCGTCTTCGCTTGGGTGTTGCTGACGACGGCGCCCTGCAGCATACGCTTTGGCATTTCGGGCTCCTTACTTCGATTTCTTGTCGGTCGTGCGCTTACCCTGCGCGACCGTCTTGATACGGGCGATGTCGCGGCGAATGACGCGCGAACGGGACGTGTTCTCGAGCTGACCCGTGGCCCGCTGAAAGCGCAGGTTGAACTGCTCCTTCTTGAGCTTGATCAATTCGTCATCGAGCTGGTCGATAGTCATGACCCGGAGATCTTCTGCCTTGGCCATATTCATTACTCCGCAATGCGCTCTACGAAGCGCGTCTTGATCGGCAGCTTGGCGGCCGCAAGCGTAAGCGCTTCTTTCGCGACCTGAGTGGTCACGCCGTCGATCTCAAAAATCACGCGGCCCGGCTTGACGCGGGCCACCCAGAATTCCGGCGCGCCCTTGCCCGAGCCCATGCGGACTTCCGCGGGCTTCTTGGACACCGGCACATCCGGGTAAACGCGAATCCAGACACGGCCGACGCGCTTCATGTGACGCGTCAACGCGCGGCGAGCCGCTTCGATCTGGCGCGCGGTAACGCGCTCAGGCTCCATCGCCTTCAGGCCGAACTGGCCGAAGTCGAGGCTATTCGCGCTCGTCGCCAGCCCCTTGATGCGGCCCTTGTGCGCTTTGCGAAACTTTGTCCGCGCCGGTTGCAGCATGACACTAAACCTCTTTCAAATTCTCTTTTGGCCTTAGCCGCGGTCCGAACGCGGACGGCCGCCGCCAGCTTCGGCTTCGCCGAGCTTCTTGTCCTGTGCCATCGGATCGTGCTCCATGATCTCGCCCTTGAAGAGCCAGACCTTGACGCCGCAGGTGCCATAGGTGGTGAACGCGGTGGCAACGCCGTAGTCGATGTCTGCGCGCAACGTATGCAGCGGCACGCGGCCTTCGCGATACCATTCGATACGTGCGATTTCGGCGCCGCCGAGACGGCCCGAGCAGTTGATACGAATGCCGTCGGCGCCGAGACGCATCGCCGAC
>JAPLPA010000072.1:0-18291 GCA_026400415.1 Afipia sp.
CACGAACAATGATCGCTGGTTCTTTATCCCGCTGTATCGCTGGTTTCCATCAATCCTGCAGGTTCTCACAATCATCCGGCCCGAGACGCTGGTGCGTTGGCATAGGGCCGGCTTTCGCTGTTACTGGCGTTGGAGATCGCGGCCACTGGGAGGGCGACCGCAGATCGAGACGGAGCTGCGCACGCTGATCCGGCAGATGAGTATCGAAAATCCGCTTTGGGGCGCTCCGCGTATCCATGGTGAACTGCTCAAGCTCGGATTTGAGGTCGCGCAATCAAGCGTCGCCAACTACATGGTCAAACAGCGAAGACCCCCAAGCCAAGGGTGGCGGACCTTCCTGCGTAATCACGCGCCGGATATTGCCGCCATGGACTTGTTCGTTGTCCCGACTATCGGTTTCGATCTGCTCTATGCCTTCGTCATCGTCCGGCTCGACCGCAGAGACCTCGTCTGGATCAACGTCACAACAAACCCGACAGCGGAGTGGATTGCGCGGCAGATAACGGAAGCGTTCCCTTGGGATGAGGCCCCAAAATACCTCATCCGCGATCGGGATCAAATATATGGCGCGGTCGTCACACGCCGATTGCGCGCCATGGGCATCCGGGACAAGCCCACTGCACCAGCTTCACCCTGGCAATGCCGAACGGCTGATCGGATCGATCCGGCGTGAGTGTGTGGACCACATCATTGTCTTGGGCGAGGCGCATCTGCGCCGGATACTCAAATCCTATGCCGAATATTACAACCGTGTCAGAACCCATCGATCTTTGGACAAGGATGCGCCGGTCTCTCGCACAGTTCAGTCGATCGGAAGCATCAAACCGCATCCCATCCTTGGCGGACTGCATCACCACTACGTCCGGGTTTAGGTTTTCGGTACACACACCTTGCCGAACATGCCAAACGTGTAGGAAATGGCTTAGATTTCGAGACGACCGTCACTACCATTACGCACGCAGCTCGAGCCGGCCGCTTCCTTAGTTATAAGGACGTAGCTGATGCCAATGGCGTTGAGTGGAATAAGGTCCGATACGCGATAGGCAACCACCTAGACACGCTCATTGAATATTGTCAGTCATCTGCACGGAATTCCATTGTTAAGTTCAATAGTGGTGAACAAGCCTAATTTGGATTCCGGCGAACTCGAGCCCGAGTCTTTGAAGGGATTCATCGATGGCGTGAAACAATTGCGTATCCCGATAGCGGACGAGCGTACGTTTCTGAAGGACGCGCAGAAACAGGTTTTCGAATGGGCTAAGTCACAGCATTGAAGTCTTGAAGGGGACTAACCCACGAGCACTCGTGTCCCTTCCAGCGCTTACCGGCTAAATAACCAGCTTTTTAAATGGGTGTTTTTAGCGAACAATTTTTGTCCCCTCGGTCGTAAAATCTTCAGTTTGTCGTTCTTCAGAATTGTCTTACGTAACGAATAAGCCAAATCGGCGCTTCTAACGTCATCATGAACGCACTCTGGACGATGATTAGTGCTCGCCAGATGCGGAGATGCGCCAACAATCTCAACGACTCAGCAGATGCTGATGTTTGATGATCTGTGTGTGAACCCTCTCAAGTGCGTAACCGACAAAATCAAGATCATAGGTCACGCATTGGCGATGTGAGGGTTGAGCAGTTTGATCCTGAACGCGGATCGCTTGAAAATATGATCGAGTATTTCATGAAGGGCGCCGAAGCGATCGGCATGCGACTGCGCAGCGATGCTTACGAAGTCCTGCCGCGATGAGGAGTCTACGGGCGTCTTTATATGGCCGTTGACGTCCACCTGAATGCTTCGTAGCTGTTGGGGCAGAAGTTGGGGCTGGTAAGCGTCAAAATTCAGAAAGAGCCTTTAATTATGGAGTTTCTTGAAAGGTTTGGCGGAGGGAGTGGGATTCGAACCCACGGTACGGTTTCCCGCACACACGCTTTCCAAGCGTGCGCCTTAAGCCACTCGGCCATCCCTCCGGAAGCGCTGTCATGAAGGGACACGCGCCGATTTGCAAGAGACGGCGCGGCGCGGCCTGCAAAATTCGCCAAATTATTGATGTTCAGACGATGAAATTCGCAGCCCACCTGCGCCTAGTGCAGAAAAGCGCCGCTTGCGGTTCGTAGTGACCGCGCCGCTGACGCCGTCAGATCCGGCGGGCGAGTTGCGGCGTGGGCCTCTTCCAAAGCCTCTACAAAATCGGCAAACCATCGATGGATGGTACCGGCGCGCAGTTTCGTCATCATCTTTTCCCAGCGCATCCGGCGTTCGGGCACTGGCATCGTGAGCGCCATCGCAATCGTGCGCGCCATGCCGTCGATGTCATGTGGATTCACTAGCAAAGCCGTCTCCAACTCGTTCGCCGCACCGGCGAACTTCGATAACACCAGCACGCCGGGATCGGCAGGATTTTGGGCGGCGACATATTCCTTGGCGACGAGATTCATTCCGTCCTGCAAAGGCGTGACGACGCCGACTTGCGCGGTCCGGTAAAATCCGCCGAGCACGGCCTGACTATACCCCTTGGAGATGTAGCGGATCGGCGTCCAGTCGACTTCGCCGTGACGGCCGTTTACGTCGGTGACTTGCTTGGCGAGTTCATCCTGCAGATGTCCATACGCTTCAATGCTGCCGCGCGACGGCGTCGCGATCTGCAAAAGCGAAACCGATCGCTTCAACGATGGCTCCATTTCGAACAGGCGATCGAACGCACTGATTCGATTGACAAGCCCCTTTGAATAATCCACGCGATCGACGCCGATTGCCAAACGTTCGCCGCCAAGACTCTTGCGCAAGCGCGACACCGAAGGATTGGTGACGGCGCGCTGCGCCATCGCGGCAAAGCTTTCGACATCGATGCCGATGGGGAATGCGGCCACGCGGGTGATGCCGGCACGCGACATCACCACGCCGTCATTTACCTCAAGGCCGAAATCCATTTTCAGATAGCGGGCGAAATTCTCGCAATCTTCCTCGGTCTGAAATCCGATGAGATCGTATGACAGCATCGCCTCGACCAGTTCGCGATGATGGGGCACGCCAGCGATAACCATTCGCGCGGGCCAAGGTGTATGGAGGAAGAAGCCGAGCGGATTGGTGACGTCGAGCTTTCGCAACTCCGCACCGAGCGGAAGAAAGTGATAATCCTGAACCCAGAACGTCGTGGTCAGTTTGTGGAATCGCATCAGCGCACGCGCCACAAATGCATTCACCTCGCGATAGGATTGATAGTCGCCCTGCGATACACGAATAAGATCGGGACGCGAATGAACGGCGGGCCACAAGGCCGAATTGGCGAAGCCTTCATAGTATCCGCCGTAATGCGCGGCGGGCAAATCCATCAGCGCCAGCGCTCCCTTCCCGAGCGGCTCGACTTCGATGAACGAATCCTTGTTGAGCGTGCTGCTCACCTTGCCGCTGGAGCCGACCCAGATCGCTCCGGATTTTTCAACGATGGGCAAAAGTGCTGCGGCCAAGCCCCCTGTCATGGGCTCGTTTGCTTTCGCGCGCGCCACACGATTTGAAACGACAACCAGATCCACAGAGCTGACTCCAAACTTCGCAACTGCAAAAATAACAAACGTTCATCAATATGGTTCCTCGCCATCCTTTCGGCGAACTGAAGTCAAAATCGGGCAAGGAAACAATTGGAACCGGTTCCGCGAAATGCAACTCGCTGAATTCGTGTTGCCTTATTTGGCTCGTTAAAATTTTTTGAATTTTAGCTGCGCCAATATCTGTCTTCCCAATTCCGGGAAATTTTCATGCCGGTGAGAATCAATCCCGCCATCGAATAGGTCTGCGGAAAATTACCGAACAGCGCGCCGGTTTTCGGATCGATGTCTTCCGACAGCAGGCCGTAGCGATTACGATGCGCCATCGCATCGTCGAACAAATCGCGCGCCTCTTCCTTGCGGCCCTGCGCCCACCACGCATCGATCAGCCAAAAACGGCAGATCAGGAACGCCGTCGCCGGCATGCCGAAATCATCTTCGGCGGCATAACGCATCATATGTTTTTCGCGAAGCAGCTCACGCTCCATCGCGGCGACGGTATTGATGAAGCGCGGATCATCCACTTCGCAGATGCCGAGATCAGGCAATAGCAAAACGCTGGCGTCGAGATCGTCGGAGCCGAACGCCGCCGTGAACGCCTCGCGTTTCGGATTCCATGCCTTCTCAAGCAATTCCTGCTGAATAGGATCGGCCACCGAATTCCAATAGGCCGCGCGGTCAGTTAGACCAAGGCGCGCCGCAATGGATGCCAGACGATTGACGCCGGCCCAGCACATCGCGGCCGAATGCGTGTGCACGCGCTGACGCCCGCGATATTCCCAGATGCCGGCATCGGGCTTTAACGCATAATGCGCCGCCTTGTGGCCGAGCGTCTCCAACAGCTTGAAAAGTTTTTCTCCGCCGGGGCGTGGCAGCCGAAGATCGAAAAACAGCGGTACGGCTGCGAGAATAATAGACCCGTAAGTGTCGTGCTGAACCTGATCTACAGCTGCATTGCCGATACGCACCGGGCCATCGCCGCGATAGCCTTTAAGATCGTCGGCGATCCATTCGTCGAGCGGCAAATTGGGAACGACGCTGTAAACCGGCTTCAGCAGTTCTTCGGTGTTCGACGCAATCGACAGCGTAAAGCCAATAAAGTCTTCCATCGTCTGCGTTGCGCCGACGCGGTTGAGCGCTTTCACGACGAAGTAGGCATCGCGCAGCCAGCAGAAACGATAATCCCAGTTGCGGCCAGAACCCGGCGCTTCGGGAATCGAGGTCGTATGCGCCGCGATGATGCCGCCGGTTTCCTCGAAGTTGGACAACTTCAATGTGATCGCAGCGCGGATGATCGCTTCCTGCCAATCGTAGGAAATATAAAGACGCCTGACCCAGTGCAGCCAATAATCCTGCGTCTGCTCGCGAAACGAATGCGCGGTCGCCGCCAGATCGCCCGGATACGCTTCATCACTGCCGAACACCATGTGGACGGGCTTCGTCAGCACGAATGTGGTTTCGTTCTCGACCATCGCAATCGGAGCATCGGTCGTGACACGGAAATTGGATTCTTCTTCCACATAGCGGATGTGATTGCTGCCGAGCGAACTGCGCTTCAGCGGCTTGCCGTAAGAATGCGTGGGCCGCACGCGGATCGTGATTCGCGGCAGACCCGACAACGGCTCGATGATGCGAAACAATTGAGGCGGTCGGAACATGCGGCCGAACTGACGAAAGCGCGGCGCAAAGTCCGTGATACGAATGGAATTGCCGTGCTTGTCGGACATGATGGTCTCGACAATCGCCGTGTTGCGCACGTAGTCGGACTGAAAATCCGTCATGCCTTCGAGCACGACATCGCTGAAGCCTTTTTCCTCATCGCCCGCCAGCAAACGCGAGAACACCGGGTCGGCGTCGAAGCGCGGGAAGCACCACCACACGATACGCGATGTTGGATCGACTAGAGCGGCCGTGCGGCAATTGCCTATCACTGCCAGATCGAGACCGTGGTCGATTTTGACTCCAGCCGCCGGCGCTGTGTTGATTTTCGGAATTGTCATCGCGTCACCGTCGCGTGATCGTTCAGCAGTTGCGCAAGCCATGCGCGCACATCCTTCGGCGTGCCGAAATGCCCATCGACGCCGTGGGCCTGACGTCCCACCGAAAATGACACACCCTTGTAGGACGGCATGATCTCGAAAACCGATTCGTCGGTGACGTCATCGCCGATAAACAGCGGTAGCCGTCCGGCGAACGGTGCGTGCTTCATCAACTCGCGCACGCCGGTCGCTTTCGTGAATCCAACAGGCTTGATTTCGCACACCGACTTTCCGGGCAAGACTTCAAAGGGAGCGCCGGGTAGATCGGAACGGATTGCCGATACTGCCTCATAGATCGTGCGCTCGAACTGAGGCGCAAGGCGATAATGAAGCGCGATCGAGTAACCCTTATCTTCGATAATGATTCCAGGACTGAGCGCCGCAATCGCCGTGAAACGCTTTTTCAGGTCATTGTCCATCGGCGGAGCACGCGAGGCCACCGCCTCGGTTTCGAGGGACAGGCGCATTTCCGCGCCATGACCGCCAACCGCCGGGAATTGCAACGGCGCGAAGATCACGTCGATATCGGTCAACGAGCGTCCGCTGACGAGCGCGAGCGCTCCTGACGTCCGCTCATAAAGACTACGCAAGGTCTCAGGGAGCCTGGGCGGCACAACGACGTCGCGCGGTGTCGGCGCCAGTTCGAGCAACGTGCCGTCGATGTCGAGCAAGAACGCCGTTGAACTTAGCGATGGCGCAAGTGTTACAGGCGCGAACGCGGTGTCCGCGATCAAGGTTGGCTGCAATAATTCGTCAGTTGCTACAGATTTAGTCAAAACGATTCACCCAAAGGAAAAATCCCGGAAAATCAGACTTCCGGGCTCATCCTTTCACTTGGGAGGGTACGTCCGCCTCCGCATTGCAATAACAACCCGGAATTGGGGCAAAAGTTCCTCCGGAAAGGCTGCAGTCAAACGCATCCAGAATAAGCCTCGCGCGCAAATCAGCGCCTCGGCAGGCTCTATTTGATTGCAATCGCCTCTGAATTGGACAGCTCGTGGCGACAACCTCGCACATGCGAACGGCAAGCCTTCCCAACGTGGCATCCCACGACGTCAGAAAATCTAAGGTCGCGGCCACGACCCGCATGCCGGTTGACCGTCATTTTAAGTTTGCGTCACGCGTAGATGATCGTCCGATGATGGCGAAAGCGAAAATCCCCGTTGCAAAGTTTTCCGGGCCGGTTGTTAATTGGAACAATTAAAAAGTGAAAATCAGTTCGGGAGGTTTAGTTGACCACAGTCAAAATGACCGTCAACGGCAAGGCGGTTTCCGCCGATGTCGAAGACCGCACTCTTCTTGTGCATCTGCTGCGCGATCATCTGGGTCTGACCGGCACCCATGTGGGCTGCGACACCAGCCAATGCGGTGCCTGCATCGTTCACATTGACGGGCGCGCGGTGAAGTCATGCACCACGATGGTCGGACAGGCCAACGGGGCGAAGATCACAACCATCGAAGGTATTGCGACTGGTGACCAGTTGCATCCGATGCAGGAAGCTTTCCGCGCCAATCACGGCCTGCAATGCGGTTACTGCACGCCGGGAATGATCATGTCGGCGATCGACATCGTCAATCGTCACGGCGGCAAGGTCGACGAGGAGACGGTGCGTCACGAGCTCGAAGGCAACATCTGCCGCTGCACCGGCTACCACAACATCGTCAAATCGGTGCTCGACGCCGCCGACAAGATGAAAGTGTCGCAAGCCGCGGAATAATCCGCGCAGGCAAATCGAACCATTCGTTTTCAATCTGCGCGCGCCACACACAATCGAAGCGCGACAAGCAGCCGACAGGGAGATTCACTATGAGTGTAGAGGGAATTGGCGCACGGGTCGCGCGCAAGGAAGACAAACGCTTCATCACCGGCAAGGGCAAATATACAGACGACGTGCGCATTCACGGCATGACTTATGCGGCTTTCGTCCGCAGTCCGCATGCTCACGCAAAGATCAAGAAAATCGATACATCGGCGGCGAAAAAAATGCCGGGCGTGGTCGATGTTCTCACCGGGCAGCAGATCGTCGATGACAAGATTGGAAATCTGATTTGCGGCTGGATGATCCACTCGAAAGACGGCTCGCCAATGAAGATGGGCGCATGGCCCGCGATGGCGCCGGATGTCGTGCGCTTCGTCGGAAACGCCGTCGCGGTCGTTGTTGCGGAGACGCGCAATCAGGCGCGCGACGCTGCTGAAGTCGTTGCAGTGACCTATGAAGAACTCCCCGCGGCCGCCAGCATCACGGCAGCGATCGCGAAGGGCGCACCACAGCTTCATCCCGAAGCCGAAGGCAACATTATTTACGACTGGCACATCGGCGATCAGGCCGCGACCGATGCTGCGTTCAAGGGCGCGGCAAATGTCGTCGCCATGGACATTCTCAACAATCGCCTGGTGCCGAACGCGATGGAGCCGCGCTCCGCAGTCGCGGAGTACGACTCCGCAGAGGAGCATTTCACGCTCTACACCACGTCGCAGAATCCTCATGTGGCGCGGCTTGTTCTTTCGGCCTTTTATAACGTGGCGCAGGAAAATAAGCTGCGGGTCATTGCGCCGGATGTCGGCGGCGGCTTCGGCTCCAAGATCTTCATCTACCCCGAAGAAATGGTGGCGCTGTGGGCCTCGAAGCGTACCGGCCGTCCGGTGAAGTGGACCAGCGATCGCACTGAAGCTTTTCTGACCGACGCGCACGGACGCGACCATCTCACCAAGGCCGAAATGGCGTTCGACAAGGACAACAAGATCGTCGGGCTGCGCGTCAAAACCCACGCCAATCTCGGTGCCTATATGTCGCTGTTCTCGTCGTCGGTGCCGACATATCTGTACGCCACGCTGCTGTCGGGCCAATACAACATCCCAGCGATCTATGCCGAAGTGGTCAGCGTCTACACCAACACCACGCCGGTCGATGCCTATCGCGGCGCGGGCCGCCCTGAAGCGAGCTTCGTGATGGAGCGGCTGATGGAAAATGCAGCACGTCAGTTGAAGGTCGATCCGGCGGAATTGCGCCGCAAGAACTTTATTACGCAGTTTCCGCATCAGACGCCTGTCATCATGGCTTACGACGCCGGAGATTTCGGTGCGTCGCTCGACGCCGCACTGAAAGCCATCGACTACAAAGGTTTTCCTGCGCGTAAAGAGAAAGCCAAGAAGGAAGGCAAGCTGCGCGGCATCGGCTTCTCCTGCTATATCGAGGCCTGCGGTATCGCACCTTCAAAGGCTGTCGGCTCGCTTGGTGCCGGCGTCGGACTTTGGGAATCCTGCGAGGTGAGGGTCAATCCGGTCGGCACCATCGAAATCCTCACCGGCTCGCACAGCCACGGCCAGGGCCATGAGACGACGTTCGCGCAGGTCGTGGCGGATCGTTTGGGCGTGCCGATCTCGTCAGTGTCGATTGTTCACGGTGACACCGATAAGGTTCAGTTCGGCATGGGCACTTATGGCTCGCGCTCCGGCGCAGTCGGCATGTCTGCCATCGTGAAAGCGATGGAGAAAGTCGAGGCGAAGGCGAAGAAAATCGTCGCCCATCAGCTAGAGGCTTCCGAGAACGACATCGTCATCGAGAACGGCGAATTCAAAGTCACCGGCACCGACAAGAAGATCGCGCTGCCGATGGTCGCGCTTGCGGCATACACCGCGCACAATTTACCGGATGGCATGGAGCCGGGCCTGAAAGAAACAGCGTTCTACGATCCGACCAATTTCACATTCCCGGCGGGTTGTTACGTCTGCGAGGTCGATGTCGATCCCGGCACCGGCAAAACCACAATCGTCAATTTCGTGGCGGCTGACGATTTCGGACGGCTCATCAATCCGATGATCGTCGAAGGTCAGGTGCATGGCGGCATCGCGCAGGGCATCGGACAGGCCATGCTCGAAGGCGCGTTCTACGACAAGAGCGGTCAATTGCTGACGGCGTCGTTCATGGATTACGCGATGCCACGGGCGGACGATCTGCCGTCGTTTCAGGTGTCACACACCGTGACGCTTTGCCCGAGCAATCCGCTCGGCATCAAGGGGTGCGGCGAAGCTGGCGCCATCGGCTCGACGCCGGCGGTCATTAACGCGATCACCAACGCCATCGGTACGGAAAAACTCGAAATGCCTGCGACGCCCAGCCGGGTGTGGCACGCGATTCATTCCAAGCAACAGGCAGCGGAGTAACCGCCATGTACGAGACGAATTATCATCGCGCCTCGAGCGTTGACGACGCAGTCGCCCTGTTCAAGAAGGGCTCCGACTCCAAATATCTCGCGGGCGGCCACACGCTGCTGCCCGTGATGAAGCAGCGCCTCGCGCAACCGTCGGACGTGATCGACATCGCGAAAATTCCTGGCATGAGCGGTGTGTCGGCATCGGGTGACGCGCTCGTCATCAAGGGCGCGACGACGTATTACGACATCATGACCAGCAAGGATGCGGCGAAGGCCATTCCGGCCATCGTGCATCTGACATCGGTGCTGGGCGATCCTGCGGTTCGCTATCGCGGCACCATCGGCGGCTCGATTGCCAACAACGATCCGGCGGCGGATTTTCCCGCAGCCATCGTGGCGCTCGATGCGACGATCAAGACCAACAAGCGCAGCATCAAGGCCGGCGATTTCTTCAAGGGCCTGTTCACGACCGCGCTGGAAGCCGGCGAGATCATCACCGAGGTCTCGTTCCCGATTCCGGCGAAAGCCGCCTACGCCAAAATGCGTCACCCGGCGTCGCGCTTTGCGCTGACCGGCGTGTTCGTCGCCAAATCGAAATCCGGAGAAGTACGCGTCGCCGCCACCGGCGCGTCGCAGAACGGCGTGATGCGGGTGCCCGACATCGAGAAGGCGCTGACGGCGAAGTGGTCGGCGGACGCCATCGAGCCTGTGAAGATTTCGGCCAGCGGCATGATGGAAGATATTCACGGCACGTCGGCCTACCGCGCCAACCTCGTGAAAGTAATGGCGCAGCGCGCGGTGACGGACGCGGGCTGACGTTTCAACGCAAACCGCAAAACAAAAAGGCCGCCCTCGCAGGCGGCCTTTTCATTTGGTTCAGTGGATGGTTACTCGACGATCTCAACGATGCGTCGCGTACCTGGCTCGACCAGAACGGTGCGGCCGTTGACCACCGTGTAGCGGTAGTTCTGGGCACCGTATTCCGGCGGCACGTCGTAATAGGTCACGCCGTCCTCAGGCAGCACGACGCCGACCGCGAGATTGTCGCGATACTGATACGACGCGCGGTTCTGACCGCTCACATAGGTGCGGAAGCGCGGACGCTGGTCGATTCCCAGCACGCCATTCACGCCGCCGACGACGCCACCAACGGTGGCACCCACAACAGCACCGACCGGACCGGCCGCGCTTCACGTGCGCCCTGATCGGCACCGCCGACCACGCCCTGCGCCGAGGCAAGCGATGGAATAAACGCAACGGTCGACAAAGCCGCCAAAGCAATAAGTGTTCGTTTCATATTCAACTCCCAGTTTTGAAGATTACGGGGAGCACAAGTGGCGAGGCGCGCGTTCGTTCCGCCCAATCGCAAAACGCCCCGATATGGCCTTATTGCATGGGCGATTTGACCTTTATTCGATGGCTCTTTGGAACAAACTGGCCTAAAGCACCTGCAATTCATCATCATGCACAAATTGGTTGCTGCGTGCTCAGGCGCGAATTCCAGCACTTTTCAGTGTCAGCCGCGGCAAGCGATGCCGCCAAAGGCTCATCTCGTGAAATCCCTGTCCGCAAGTCCGCCGCTCGCACGCGCATTGGCCGAGCGCAATTACGACGAACCGACGCCGGTTCAATCCGCTGTTCTTGCCCCCGATGCAGCCGGACGCGATCTCCTGGTGTCCGCGCAAACCGGCTCCGGCAAGACGGTTGCGTATGGATTGGCGATGGCGGCCGATCTTCTGGGCGACGCCGAGCGTTTGCCGCGTGCCTCCGCGCCATTAGCGTTGATCGTCGCGCCGACCCGCGAACTTGCATTGCAAGTCCACCGCGAACTGACATGGCTTTATCAATATGCGGGCGCGCGCGTCGTCTCGTGTGTGGGCGGCATGGACCCGCAACGCGAGAAACGCGAACTCGAAGCCGGTGCACACATTGTCGTCGGCACGCCGGGCAGACTTTGCGATCACATCCGCCGCAAGCGGCTCAACATCACTGAGCTGAAAGCCGTCGTGCTGGACGAGGCCGACGAAATGCTCGATCTGGGTTTTCGCGAGGACATGGAATTCATCCTCAAGATCACGCCGGACACGCGCCGCACGCTGTTGTTTTCGGCGACGCTGCCCAGAACCATTATTTCCATTACCAAGCAATACCAGAACAATCCGTTCCGCATCGAAGTCACGGGCGGCGACGGCGGTCACGCCGACATCGAATACCGCGCGATCCGCGTCGCACCGGGCGACATCGAACATGCGGTCGTCAATGTGCTGCGATTTATCGAATCGCCCAGCACCATCGTGTTCTGCAACACCCGCAATGCGGTGAATCATCTACAGGCATCATTGCTCGAACGCGGCTTTTCTGTCGTCGCCTTGTCGGGCGAGTTGACGCAGAGCGAACGCACCAAGGCGCTGCAATCCTTACGCGACGGACGCGCGCGGGTTTGCGTCGCGACCGACGTCGCGGCGCGCGGTCTCGATCTGCCAAGTTTGGGTTTGGTCATCCACGCCGATCTGCCGAACGATCCCGAAGTGCTGCAACACCGCTCCGGACGCACCGGACGCGCGGGCAAGAAGGGCGTCAGCGTCATGCTGGTGATCCCTGCGCGCAAGCGGCGCGCCGAATTGCTGCTCAGTCAGGCCGGCATCGATGCGGTGTGGGGCACGGCGCCCACCGTTGAGGAAATCAAGGCGCTCGACCAACAACGCATGATGCAGGACTCATTGTTCACCGATGAGTCTACCGCCGAAGATTTGGCGCTGGCTCGCGCCTTGTTGGCCGAACGTTCGCCGGAAGACGTGGCTGCCGCACTCGCGCGGCTGTATCGGTCGCGGCTCCCTTCGCCCGAAGATATTCTCGATCCGGGCGAGCGACGTTCGCGTGACAATTTCGATGACAAGCGCGGTGCTCGCGATAATTTCAAGGACCGCAAAGGCCCACGCGAACGCGGCGATAATTTCGCTCCGAAGGGAAAGCCCCGCGGCATGGAGAATGGCGTCTGGTTTCGCGCCGCCATCGGACGTCAGAAGAATGCCGAGGCACGCTGGCTGCTGCCGATGATCTGCCGCCGTGGTGGCATCAGCAAAGGCGACATCGGCGCGATCCGGATTTTCGACGCCAGCACCGAGTTCGAGATTTCGGCAAGTGCTGCGGAGGACTTTTCGCAGAAAATCAAACGCCCCGACAAGGAAGACAATATCCGCATCGAGGCGCTGCCGAATGGCCCGCAGGGCGACAGCGCACCGCAGACACGCGACCGCAAGCCAGATTTCAAAGGCAAAAAATACGAAGGCAAAAACAAGGGCAAACCTGCTTATCGGGAAAAGCCCGCCTATCAGGACCAACCGCAGCGTGACGATAAGCCCCGCTATGAGGAGAAGCCCCGCTACAACGACAAGCCGCGTTTCGAGGGCAAGCCGCGTCACGACGCAAAATCGCGTTACGATGATCGACCGAAGCACGACGCAAAGCCGCGACGCGACAAGCCGTTCAACTTTGAAGACGCCCCGCCGCGCAATAAAAAGCCGAAGCACGCCGGCGCGCATGCCGGCAAGCCAAATTATGCACGGCCGGATTTTGCCAAAAAGAAAAAGAAGAAACACCGCGGCTGATCTATCGCATCAGACACCGTAGCGTTCGGTCCGCACGATCTTCGGCGAAATTCCCGCATCCATCAGGCCGTGCGCCGCCATCTCGACGAACGGATTCGAACCGCAGACGAAGCATTGCGCCGGTTGCCCCGGTAATTTCGACAATGTTTCCGCGATCATCGCGGCATCGATTCGGCGGTCGTGGTCGCCTTGGCGTCTGACCTTGTCGCGCGTCAGCGTCAGCACGAGATCAAAACCATCATGTCGTTGCTGCGCGGCGAAAATCTCGTCGCGAAAGATCAGTTCGTCCCAGCTGCGCGACGAATAAAGCAACGCGACCGGCGCCGCCGAGCGCTGGGCCGCCCTGTGCCGTAACATGCTCATGAAAGGCACGACGCCCGATCCCCCGCCGATCAGGACGATGGGTCCGCCATCTTTTACCGACCAGATGAAATGGCCGCCGATCGGCGCCTTGATCTCGATCTCGTCACCGACCATCGCGGTGTCGTGAAAAAAACCGGAGACTTCGCCCCCATCCAGCTTTTCAATCGCCAGTTCGATGATGTCGCCATCCTCCGGCGCAGTCGCAATCGAATAATTGCGCTGGGCACGATAGCCGTCTTCAGCAGTCAGACGCACGGTTGCGTGCTGTCCGGCCTGATAGGCGAAAGGCTTTTCCGGCTTAAGCAAGTAGCTTTTCACGCGCGAACTTCGCGCAACGATGTCCACGATGGTCGCGGGTTGCCATACGGTCGCCTTGCGCGACGCCGCCGAAGTCAGATTGATGGTCATGGTCGCGCCTCTATGGATCATCCGTGTAGCGTTGCTCACGAAACGGATCGCCATACATGTGATAGCCGCGCAGTTCCCAGAAGCCCGCCGTATCGACCTCGGTAAATTGCAAAGCGTTGACCCACTTTGCGGATTTCCAGAAATAAAGATGCGGCACCAGCAACCGCGCCGGACCTCCATGATCCGGCGTCAGCGGCTTGCCGTCGAAATGCGTTGCCACCATTGCGCGGCCATCGAGCAAATCCGCGACCGGCACGTTGGTCGAATAATCGTCATGGGAATGCGCGAGCGCAAATCGCGTCGGCGCCTCGATCCCCGCAGCATCCAGAATGTCGTCGATCAGAACGCCCTGCCAGCCGGTATCGAATTTCGACCATGTGGTCACGCAATGAATGTCGCGCTTGATTTTGGTTTGAGGGAGCGCGTTGAATTCCGCCCAATTCCATTTCTTGATCGGCTTCGGCCCGACCTTGAGCGTGAACGCCTATTCTTCCATACGGATGCGCGGTGTCGGCCCCGCAGAGAGCACGGGGAAATCGCTGGTGAGATGTTGACCCGGCGCAAGCCGCTTCGCCAGATCGGGCGGCTGCGGCCGTCCGGTAAATCCGCGCGTCACCATCGCAATTGCTCCACTCTCCCCATTTGAACCAGCGCGTTCATCGGCTTCATTCAAACGACCACGGTGATATCATATCACAATGGACGCACCCGATTCTCCTTGCGCATCGAATTTTATCCCATCGCCGAACCACGAACCTCGGCCAGCGGGCGATGTCGATATCATCCTCCTGCACTATACCGGCATGGCTTCAGCCGCTGCCGCGCTGGCGCGGTTGTGCGACCCGGACGCGAAAGTATCGTCGCATTATTTCGTCGATGAGGATGGCGTCATCACACAACTCGTCGCGGAATCACGCCGCGCCTATCACGCCGGGGTCGCGTCATGGCAGGGCACGACCGATATCAACTCACGCTCGATCGGAATAGAGATCGTCAATGGCGGCCATGATTTCGGCTGCCCGGAATTTCCTGCGCGCCAGATCGATTCCGTGATTCGGCTTTGTAAGGATATCCAGACCCGCTGGCCGATCCCCCCGGCGAATGTGCTGGCGCATTCGGATGTCGCGCCATCACGCAAGCAGGATCCCGGCGAGAAATTTCCGTGGGCTGTTCTGCACGCTGCGCGTGTCGGGCTCTGGGTCGAGCCCGAGCCGATCTCCGACGGGGCTTCACTGAAGGCAGGAGACAGCGGCAATGCCGTCGGCAAACTGCAAACGTCACTCCGCAGTTTTGGCTACGGTATCCATGTGACGAACATTTTCGACGAGACGACGCGCGATGTGGTGATCGCTTTTCAGCGGCACTTTCGCCCTCAACTTGTCGACGGCGTTGCCGATGCCTCGATCCTTGAGACGCTCGGGCGATTACTTGATGCGCGCCGCGCTGGTCAGAGCCAAGCCTGATCGATTCCCAAAAAAAACGCCGCGGGAGCGATCCCACGGCGTTGTTTCGATCTCAGATGCCGGATTTCGGGGACATTGCGATTGCCGCAATTTCGCCCTTCGATTCCAAGTTCGTCACTTTTTGGCCATTCGGAAAAGCGTGAAAAATCAACGCTCGCCCAAAATGGCCGACGACGAATTATTTCTTGTTATCGGGATTGAACAATGGAGGCCGCTGGCCACCCTGCCCGCCCGCAACGCTGAGCTTGTTGTTCTCGATATTTGTCTTTTCAGTCGGATTCGGATTGCTGGACACAACCTGCGGCGGCAGCGGCAGATTGCCCTGCGTCTTCGAAGGTGGTGTCTGAATGTTTGCCGAACCCTTGATGGTCGAGACGTCACCGGAGAGCACGCCGCCCTTCTCGATTTCGATATCGCCGTAAGTGGCGGAGCCTTCGATGCGGCCCGTCTTGCGCAGCGAGAGGCAAACCTTTGCTTCAATATGTTCGAAGATCTTGCCCTGAATATCGGCCTGATCGACGCTCACCTTGCCCTTGATGGTGCCGGTCGGCCCAACGAGCAAATCGCGCACGATGATTTCGCCGTCGACTGTCCCGTGAACAACCACCTTCTCAGGTGCATTGATCGAACCTTTGAAAACCACGCCTTCGCCGAAATATGCGCAACTGGCCTGACCAGTTTCGCCGGACTTCTTTGGATCGAAATCGCTCATTACGCACTCCAACAGTTACTGCAATTTGTTAATTCGAATTAACTGTTATCATCTCCACGCATTTCTCGGTCGAAGAATACCGATATTGAGCAGCCAATCTGCGCTGAAGGTTAATTTTGGCAAGGGGATTTTCGTGGGAACTCGCCCTACCTGGGCGGCCGACGCACCCGAGACGATCGCCGAAACATAAGATATTTCATAGGCTTGGGAGGGCACTGGCGGAGAGGGAGGGATTCGAACCCCCGATAGGCTTGCACCTATGCCGCATTTCGAGTGCGGTGCATTCGACCACTCTGCCACCTCTCCGGTCGCTGAAAACGGCAGTCGCCTGCCGGGCCGCGGGCGAGTTCTAAGTGAGGATCGGGCGATTCACAAGGCGGCGGGGTTGCCAGCCGAGACGCTATGCGCAGCAAAAACTACCTATGTGCGACCGGTCACGCCGGAATTATTCGCAATAGCGCTTGCCGTTGAACGAGAAGCACTTGCCTCCACCTCCGCCACCCGAAGGAGCAGCAGGCGCGGCGCGCGCTGGCGCTTCGGAGCGTGCAACAGCCTTGCGCTCCGGTGGATCGGGCCGTTTTTTGCAGACGCCGTCCGATAGAGCAAAGCCGCTGTCGCAAGTGATGGCGACGCAGCGCTCACCTTCGACCTTCATGCCCTTGGCACAGACAAGTGGGCAAACCCTACTGGTCTTTGCACGCACGCCATCGAGCGAATCGAGGCTCGCAACCTTGACGTCGAACGACGTGCTGGCGCTCTTGTTGAAAAGATCGAGCGCCTTTTGTGAGCTATCATTCCAGTTGCCGTCGGTATTTCCAGGATCGCAGCCGACGCGCTTGAGATGCGCCTGCAAAAGTCGCGCGAGATCGGTTTTGTCCATCGCCGGAACCGGCGCCGTAGGTGCCGGCTGCGGCCCGGCGGTCGGAGCCAATGACGCAACCTTCGCCTTTTCGGCTTCGGCCTTCGCTGCTTCAACTTGCTTGCGCGCGTCCTCGACGGCTTGCTTCTTGGCCTCGTCGATTTGCTTCTGCGCGTCGGCAGCCTGCTTCTTGGCTTCCTCGACCTGACGCTTCGCGTCGTTCAATTCGGCCTGCGCCCTGTCGGCGATCTGTTGCCGGGCGACTTCAAGATCTTTTTTCGATTGCTCGGTATAGGCGCGCTTTTCGTCTTCAGCCTGTTTTTTCGATTGTTCTTCGAGCTGCTTCCTGAACTCGTCGGCCTTCTGCTTGGCTTGCTCCTCAGCCTTCTTGATGCCGGCATCCGCGTTGGCGCTGGCACTTTCAGCAGTTTTCAGCTTGGCGGCTTGCTGACGTGCGAGGTCCGCGTAAAGCCCACTTGGACGCGCAGCCAGGAATGACGCCCACGCTTCTTTCGTTCCGAGTTGTGCGGCAAATTCATAATCCTTGCGCGCTTCGGCATTCGGATCGGCTGGAATGACCGACTGCGGCACCAGCGCCACCGTGTCACCGCCAAGCGAGCCATACATGAATGGCTCCTGGCGACTGTTAGTGGTCTTAACAACATCGTCGCGCACTTTGCCGAAAGCCAAACGGAGGTCGAGGCCCGGTGATATGATATGCTTCATCAACGCAGTTGCGAACGGGCTGTTATTACCGTCACCGTCTGAAGCGACCGCACCGGCTTTTGCCGCGAATGCGATTAATGTATTTTTGGCCGGCTCAACTTCCGCAAGACCGCGACCAATCGAACGCGTGCCGCCGAGGCTGCGCTTCATCGACTTGTCGAACGGATTGTCGCGACAAGCGTCCAGGATCACCAGCCGCAAACGCTTGACCGGCTCCAGCGCCTGAAGAACACGGTCGAGCGAGACCGTCTCGTCAGGAATATCGAAATCGCTCTGAAGTCGCGCGTCGGATGGAATGAGATAGTTGGTGCCGCTCACCTCGATGCCGTGGCCCGCATAATAAACCACCGCAATGTCGGCATCAGCTGCAGCCGCCGCAAAATCGCGAATCTCACGGCGTAGGCCGGAGACCGTCAAA
>JAPLPA010000072.1:18331-23307 GCA_026400415.1 Afipia sp.
GTATCGAACCCGGCCTTTTTAAACACTTCGCCCATGGCAGCGGCGTCGCGGGCCGGATTGGTCAGCGCCGGCACGTTTTGATATTTTGACATGCCAAGCACTAGCGCAACGCGCTTTTCCGCGCGCGCGTCATGAGCCGCCGCGAACGTCAGCATCGTCGCCAGAACAGCAATCAGGCTCAATCGCTTGGACATTTCTCTGTGTCGTCCCCGAAATTGAATTGGTTCACTCGCCGAATACGTTTCCGTCCTGAATTCTGCAGCTTGCAGCACCTGTCTTTACAGAAAGAATTTCGATGTCGTTGCCGTTGACCATGCTCTTGGCGCGGATAGACGACGAGCCACCTTCTTTTCCGGTCAGTACTTGAGCGCTGCAACTGCTAAATCCGCCGTCGAAAGTGGCCAGAATGTTGCGCGCGCCGCCCGACATTCCCATACCAACGCTCATTGTGTTTCCCGAGAACGCCACTTTCCGGTTGCCGCTGCCTTCGCCGCCAACGGCGTCTTTTTTTCCGTGTTTGAGACCACCTCGATTGCCGGAAAACGCGTAGCTCATCCGGCTGAAAGGCTTACCCGACGAACTGAGATAAACACTGAAACTGCCGCTGCGCCCGACGTTACGTGTCGTTTGCTCGCCATTGACACGCTGCTCACGTTCCTCGGTCCAACTCACGACGACCGATTTGCCGTAGAGCTGGGACGGCGCGGCCTGCGCGGTACTTCCACACAGCGCGATCGCGCCAGCAAAACCCAACGCCATGAGGTTGTTTCTGCGCATTGTTCCCCCAGTCAGCCGCTATTTACGCGTGGTTGTTAAAGAGCGCGGGCTGATCGCAATTTTCGAAGTTCTGGATGGGAATTTAGCGATTCTGCAAAGGCGCGGCAATCCGCCGCGCCTTCCAGTTCGGGGTTTATTTCTTCGGGTTACGCATCGTGAACCGGGCATTGCCGAGACCGGTCCCGATGGTGAGGATTCCCCAGCGCTTATAATCCTGCATGAACGGGATTTCGCTCAGGCCCTGTACCACGCCGTCATTGTGCATCAACACAGCCGTATCGTGCTTTCCGATTTCCGGGATGGCTTCCATGAGACTGGCCGGAAGGTTGAATTTACTGCTTTCCCAATTACCCGGAAGGTTCTGCGCGCCTTTTTCAATTGAGCCGTCGGCATTGATCGTCCCCGGACAGGCGATGCCGATGAAGGGGGTCAGCTTGAGCCCTTCGTCCTCTGCCTCCTTGATGAAGTCCTTGAGCATGCCGGCGAGTTTCTTGACCGCCCCTTCGCGCGTCGGCTCGTCGTCGGCATGCCGCCAGACCTTGGACTTCCAAACCTGAGCCTTGGAAAGATCCGATGCCTTCTTCTGCCGCGTTTCCACGACACCACAGCGAATATTGGTGCCGCCGATATCGACAGCGAGAATGCAGTCATGCGCTTCGAAGATCCAAGACGGCGCCAGATGCGCGCAGCCGATCAGCGCCGCTTCGTCGGGGTGAAACCGGATCGGCATCATGTCTATCTTGATGCCCTCGGAATTTAAAAGTAGCCGCGCGCGCGCGATGACCAGTTCGCCGATCCGGCGTTGTCGAAAGCCGCCGCCGACCACGATGGCCTCAGTCTTGTCCCACGCTTTCGTTTTCATGAAGCGCTGAGTGACGTAGGCCAATTCCTTCGCAAAATCCTCGACTGCGCCATGCAGCACAGCCGCCGCCTGTATGTCGTCGCCGACCAGAATCTGGTCGAGTTCCTTCTTGCTCATGTCTTCGGACGACTTGTCGCCGAGGGGGTCCTCGCCTTGCTTTCGCAGAGGCTTGCGAAGCTCATCAAGAATCTCGTGAAAGGCACCCTTGCTGGCGCGGTCGCCTAGAAAGCCGTTCTCGTCTTTCAGCTCGATGTTGTAGCTATCGACATCGACCGACGGCAGCCGTGTCGCCCCGTGCTTGCCAATTCCAGCCGTTACCACTGCTTCGTCAGACATCCGGCCTCGCCCCTGCTCTTGCTTGGGACAACGGCGCTGGAACTGCTTTGTTTCATGACCGAAAACACGGGCTACATAAAACCGCCAAAACGGCCCGAATCCCTTATATTTGGCTCGTTTTCGGGGTGCTTTTCCTTGACTCACGGCTGATGGCGGATATAAGTCCCGCACCCGGCGCGGAGGTTTCTCGCGCCGTTTGTTTTGAATGGCCGAATGGCCATCGAACTCAACATATCGACTGAAGAAAAAGCCGACCCGGACATGTCCGAGGCCGGGATCGAACACGAAGGAATAAAACGATGTTCGCAGTCATCAAAACGGGCGGCCGGCAGTTCCGGGTCGTCCCAAATGATGTGCTCGAGATTGGCAAGATCGCCGGCGATGTCGGAACGATCGTGCAGCTTGGCGAAGTAATGGTGGTTGGCGGCGACACACCGACGCTCGGATTTCCCTTTGTGAAGGGTGCGTCCGTGGCGGCCGAAGTGCTCGACCATAAGCGCGGCCCGAAGGTGATTTCCTTCAAGAAGCGCCGCCGCAAGAATTCGAAGCGCAAGCGCGGTTACCGCGACGAGATCACCGTGATCCGCGTTACGGAAATCCTCACCGACGGCAAGGCGCCTTCGGTCGGTCCGCGCCCAAAGAAAGAGAAGAAGGTCGAGGCCAAGCCGGCAGACGGTGAAGCAAAGGCCAAGAAGCCAGCAGCCAAGACAGCGACGAAAGCCGCTGCAAAGGTACCGGCGAAAGCTGCGGCTAAGCCGAAAGCCACAGCCAAGAAGGCTCCGGCCAAGGGCAAGACCGATAAAAAGTGAGATGATTCCGTCACGGAATCGCGTTAGAGACTGACGACAAGTTTGGAGACGGTGCCATGGCACACAAAAAAGCAGGCGGCTCATCGCGCAACGGACGCGACTCGGCAGGCAAGCGTCTTGGGATCAAGGCGTTTGGCGGCGAGCATGTGATTCCGGGCAACATCATTGCCCGTCAGCGCGGCACGACTTGGCATCCCGGCCTCAACGTCGGCATGGGCACGGACCACACACTCTTCGCCAAGATCGAAGGCAAAGTGGAATTCCGTGCCAAAGCCAATGGCCGCACCTTTATCTCCGTCATTCCGATGGCGGCAGCGGCTGAATAAACGGTAGACACATTGCGTCTGCCGGTCCTGTTGACCCGGCAGAGCGCTTCAAGGCTCCAAAGGGGAGACGGGAAACCGGCCTCCCCTTTTGCTTGCGCGTTCGTCGCTTTCACGGGACGAGCGCAACAAGGAGCCCACCATGGTACTCGATTGCCCGACCCAAAAGTTGCAAGATCCACGAGGCTTTGTCCTTGAGACCAAGCGGCTGACCCTGCGCCAGCCGACACTCGCGGACGTCGAGGCCATTGCGGGCATCGTCGGCGACAAACGCGTGTCGATTAATCTGCGCCGCGTGCCGCATCCCTATACGCTCGACGACGCGTCCGACTTCGTCACTGCGGCCACAGGTCGTGAAACTGTTTTTCTCGTTGAGACCGCGCGCGAGGCTGTCGGCCTTGTGGGTCTGAGTTGGGAGGTCGAAGGCTTGCCCGAACTCGGCTACTGCTTCGGCATCGATCACTGGGGCAAAGGCTACGCTACCGAAGCCGCGCAGTCGGTGATCGACTTTGGGTTTGAGAAGTTTTCCATCGAACGGATGACATCAGGCTCTCGCGTGGTGAACAAAGCTTCCCGTCACGTCCTGGAGAAGTGCGGCTTCAACTGGACCGGCGTCGAACTGAATCGTTTTCTTGCTCTTGGATCGTCGACCCCTGTCGATTGCTTCAGGCTGGAGCGCAGCGTGTGGGCGTCGATCCGAAACTGGAGCAACTCTACGCGGAACGCATGAGAACAATCAGGCCGGTGGTGGCACCATCACCGGCTCATCTTCTTTGAGACGGCGTTCACGCAGGAAAATATAGATGCCGGCGGCAATAATAACCGCTGCGCCAAGCAGAACATGGATGGTCGGCACGTCGCTGAAGACCAGATAGCCGAAGATGACCGCCCAAACGATCATGGAGTATTGATACGGAACAACAACGGTCGCAGGCGCCAGAATAAGCGAACGGTTCACGCTCATGAGCGCCCCGATGGCGATCAAGCCTGCAAGCAAAAATAACGCGAAGTCGAAAGGTGTTGGCGTTTTCCATCCGACGATGGCGGTGAGAATTACGCCCAAAACAAGCGTGCTGACAAACTGGGTTGCCGCGAGAACGACGTCGGACGTTCGCCGCAGCGAACGGGTTACGATCATCTGAATCGCGAAGAGAGCGCTGCCGGTCAGCGCGATCAGCGCGGGCCACGTCAATGATTGCATTGACGGCTGCAGCGCGATGATCACGCCGATGAAACCAAGAAGCACGGCGCTCCATCGCCGCCACCCGACGTGCTCCTTCAGAAAAATGGCGGACCCCGCCGTGACGAAGATTGGAGAAGCGAGATAGAACGTGATGATGTCCGCAAGAGGAAGATACACCGTCGCCCAGAAAAACATGACGACCTCGCCGCTCGACAGCATGACGCGAAAAATCTGAAGTCCCGGCCTCTCGATCTTTGCGAAATCTGCGCGATTTCGCCAGATTGTCGGCGACAACAGAATGAGCGATGCAGTCGAGCGCAGCAACAGCAACTGGCCCACGGCGTAAACACCGACGATATGCTTGCCGAGCGCGTCGCCGACCGAGAACAGCAATACGCCGAGCAGCATCAGGCCTATGCCTGCAAGCCGCGCGGAGCGGTCGGTAAGGTCGCGTGAAAATGTGGAGAGCATTGCGGGGCGTCGCATTCGTTAAATTGGTGTCCGGTGTCCTGTAAGCGTTCGATGCGGCTCCGGCAACATGACCAAACTGCGGCAATTAACCCTATGCCATGCATTCAATGTGTTGCCGCTGCAATGCCCCTGCGTTACGGATGAGCCATGAAATTTCTCGATGAAGCAAAGGTGTTTATCCGGTCCGGCGACGGCGGAAACGGCTGCGTGGCGTT
>JAPLPA010000364.1 GCA_026400415.1 Afipia sp.
CCACGTCTGATTTCCGAGACCGGCCATTCGACACGGTTACTGCCCATGTCAGCCTTCTCAACGAAATTGTGCGAGACGAACAATTCGATTCGCTGACCTATCTTTCATCGACACGAGTCTACATTCATTCAGAAACCACAACCGAGGCATCCGCCGTCACGGTTTTCCCGACGCATGCCGAAGACATATTCAATCTGTCAAAGCTTCTCGGCGAATCGATTTGCGGCCGGTGTGGACGCGACAACGTCAGGGCCATTCGACTTTCAAACGTCGCCGGGAAAAACTTCCAGTCGAACGATTTTCTTTTCAGCCTTATCCGAGAGGCCGTGGAAACCGGAAACATCCACCTTCAAACAACTCCCGATTCGGAAAAAGACTATCTTCACATAGACGACGCCACGCGAATGATCGTCGACATCGCGCTGCGCGGAACGCAACCGATTTACAATCTGGCGTCGGGAAAAAATCTACGAAACGAGGAAATTGTCGAACAGATTTGCGCTGTCACTGGCGCGACTGTTTCGTATAGCGCCGATGCGCGAAAAATCTGCTTTTTACCGATCGACATCACCGGCATCCATGATGAATTTCACTTTGAGCCGAAATCCGTCTTGGAACTCATAAGAGGTTTGGCGGCCACTCGCCTCGAAGATATGGGAATGTGATTAAGTCGATCTCTCGAGGGCTGTTCTATCGAGCTTGGCCAAAAACGAAATTGTTTTTCTCCCAATAAAGATACATCGGCAAGCGTTCGCAATCTCGCAAATACGATGGAAGGACGCCATTTTTCAGATCGAGATCAAGGCGGTCAGTCTTTCGAAGTGCGATAAGAAAGCAACCCGTCTTAGCCATCGTCAAGAAACCGTGGATCGGTAGATATCCTCGCGAAGCGATTCCTTGCCGAGACTGAATTTCCAAAGGATCGTCGAGGGACTTCGTTTCGAATTTGGTTCGAGGTTCCCCATCCGGATTGACGACGTGCACCAAGAAACGCGGGTTGGCGACGCCCTTTGCTACAAAAATGATGCCGAGGGATTGAACAACCTCATAATCCCAAGGGTAAAAACTCGCAACGACTATCGGCCAATCCGGTTTTTCTCCAGCGCGTTGTTTTGTCTGTCTGAGATTCATGTCGAAAGCGTTGTTGCGTTCGACGTTAGCGGCCACGGCGACCGGCATGCTCCAATGGGAGTATGGCAAATATGTCAGCAATCCAAATGCGAGTAACGAGCCCAGGGTAAATCTTGCTTTGCCATTCGTACCAAAAAGCCCCTCGAATTCAAGAAGCGAAACGTAAAGCAAAAGCAGCAGCGCTGGAAGGACGAGGGAGCCGGGGAAATCGTAGCGGCCACCTCCCGGCATTTGACCGGTGTAGAAAATCACCTGAAAGACAAAGACAAGAATGAGCACGACGTACCAAATCAAGAATTTTCGACTGATTGCTCGATACTCAATCTGCTTTGCTTCTCCGAAATGCCTCCGTATCGCTTTGTCCGTAAGCCAAGTCGTGCAGATAACGACTGCCGTTGAACAATAGGCAATGATCATCCATTTGCTATTGAATATGCGAGACCCCACGGAGTTACCGTAGATATCCTCAACTTTCATTGTGCTGAAATAAACTGTAATCGACAGGGCAATCACTGCTCCCGCTAACAGGGATAGAGTCAACGCAATTAACGAGAGGACGTCCAGTCGCCGCGAAACAAGTCCGGCTGTAAGCGCAGCAGCCAAAGGAAGCTCCAAGAACAGCATGTTCTCTTTGCTTCCCATCGCTATCGCTCCGCCTGCCGCCAACAAAAAGGCGGCGCTACGTAACGATCTGCGGTCCTGCCATCGCGAGATAAACAGCAACGCTCCCACGGCAAACAAAACAAAACCAACGGCCGCATACTGTTCCGACGGACCGGTCGAGCGCGCCCAGATATCACTCCACATCTTGAACGAAAGCGTAAATGCTAGAACAACACACGAAATAATCACTCCGGCTATTCTGGCGTAAAGCCACCACAAGCCAGCGATTACAATTCCAAACAAGAAAATCCGGAAACCGTACCAGTAAGCGCCCTCACTGCCCCATAGAGCCGTTTCTGTAACGCGCATAGCATAATTGAAAGGCCGATATCTCTGGCTTTTTCCGAAATTGCCGATTTCGGTTTGGTTTAATACGATCGAAGGAATCTGAGTAAATTTGACGTTGCCTGTAACTCCCAGATATTGAGGGATGTCGCTTTCATCGACCAATGCGATTTTGGAACTCAGTAAGGGACCAAGCATCGCAAAGGAAATCACGAAACTCATCGCTACGATCGCGGCACTCGCATTGAAGCTTGGCTGGCTCAAGCGTGTACCGATAACGCTCCCCCACCACGCGATCACGCTCCCGGACAATTTGCTAAACACCAGAAACTCCTTGCAAAAGCTAATAAAATTGCTTTTGAGTGTCAGGAACATGCAATAGCAGTCGATACAGGCGGCTGTAAACCGAGAGCTATATGACGTCGTCGATTGAACATTTGCCCGGTGTCGGATCAACTCAAACGAGCGCTTGCTCTCTCATTTCTGTTATCGTCCCGGTTTATAACGAAGAGGCAAACGTCGCTGCGGCGCATACCGCTATAAGCGAGGTCTTGACTGCGCTGGCTCCGCGTTACGACTTCGAAATCATCTTCACCGATAATCACAGTTTGGATTCTACTTTCGAGCGGATCGCGCAGATTGCAAAATCGGACCCCCGCGTCAGGGCCGTCCGGTTCGCACGAAACTTTGGATTCCAGCGCTCGGTCATGACCGGCTATCGGCTTGCACGAGGCGACGCAGCGATTCAGATCGATTGCGACTTGCAGGATCCGCCGTCCATTTTTCCACAGTTTCTGGCGCTCTGGGAACAGGGCCATGATGTCGTCGTCGGCATCCGGCGGTTTCGCGACGAAAACAGTCTGCTGCAATGGGGCCGCAAATTCTATTACCGGCTGCTCAGGAAAATCTCCAGCGACAACCTGATGCTCGACAGCGGCGATTTTCGGCTCGTTGACCGCAGCATACTCGATCAGCTTCGTCAGATAGACGACGCCTCACCCTACACCCGGGGTCTAACGTCGCTGCTGGCATCCAATCAGACCGGTGTTCCCTACGACCGCGCTGTTCGCGAACAGGGCCAGAGCAAATTCCCGTTGATCAAATTGATCAGCCTCGCTATCGACGGCTTCGTTGCGCATTCGACTGCGCCACTCAGGATGGCCTCGTTTGCTGGCCTCTTGATCGCATTGATGACCTCGCTGGCAAGCGTCTTCTATATCGTCGGGCGGCTATTCTTCGGGCTGGAGTGGCCTGAAGGCTTCGCGACGACAACCATCCTGATCCTGTTCGGAATCAGCCTGAATGCGGTTTTTCTTGGCGTGATCGGCGAATATGTCGGACGCATCTACGAGCAAGTCCGCCTGCGGCCGACGACCGTTATTGAGCGTTCAATCAATATGACGCTGCCGGAGCAAACTCTTAAGACGCCGAAGCCGGCACGCAACCTATCGCAGGCACCATCATGAATTCGCCGCAGGAGTTCGATCACCATAAAGAGTCCTATCGCTCCGATATCGACAAGGCCATCGCGTTCAGCGGTCAGTCGCATGATTTCTTCACGCGCGTCAAAGCGGAGTATATCGTCGAGCTTCTGAGAGAGTTTGCGAACGAGCGAGGCGCGTCCTCACCGGATGCCCGCCCTCTTGACGTTCTCGATATCGGTTGCGGACACGGGCATATCCATCCCTATCTCGTCCAATCCAACGTGCGAATGAACCTGTCGGCTGTCGACGTCGCTGCAACTGTCGTCGAAGAAGCGCGCCTCGCAAATCCAACCGTCAATTACCAGTCCTATGAAGGCGAGCGGCTGCCTTATGACGATGCGAGTTTCGACGCGGCCTTTACGATTGCGGTCATGCATCACGTCCCGCCGGCGCAGTGGCCGGACTTTCTGCAAGAAATGCGGCGCGTGGTTAGGCCCGGCGGCTTGATCGCAATCTTCGAGCACAATCCGATCAACCCGCTGACGCAATGGATTGTGCGCACCTGCCCCATCGACGAGAACGCTGTGCTGCTGTGGAGCGGTCAGCTCTCGCGGCTTGTCGCACAAGGCGGATTTGTCGATGTCACAAGCCGTTATATTTTGTTTACGCCGCTTGACGGTCCGCGCTATCGCGCATTCGACAAGGCGATCGGCTGGCTTCCGCTCGGTGCTCAGTATTACGTCTCAGCACGCGCGCCGAAATCGTCCTGACATCATTAACGGGCCGATCGTGTCGCGAGCTCACGACAGCTTCGCGTGCAGAACTTCAGCACCGGTTACGCTGTCAAAACACGACGCGGCTGAATGCGACCAAGCCGGGTCGCGCACTGGTGACGACACCTGTTTCAGAAACTCCTGAACTTCGGCCATAGCGGGTCGCGGCGTAGTCCCCCATTGCGGATCGGGCGATAGCGGGACATTGTCCATCGTCCCGCTGCCAGGCTCCTGCGTAAAATCAAAATTGGCCGTTCCTCCGTCTTCAAAGACGAGGTCGATCTTGCGCTCTCGCGCGGCCGAATGACGGCCGCACCGCGTGTCGATTTTAACATCCCCCGCAGATGACGCGAATGCGATCGACGCGTCGGCCTGCGTCAATGCAATACCAATCGTCTGCTCTGTACATCCAGTGAGCACGCAGACGATCGACCAGATATGCGGATATAGATCGTGCGCCAGCGGCGTTAAATCATTGGCGTGCTTGCTTTCGCCATTACGTACCTCGTGCGCGGGATCGAACCATCGCAGCGCAATTCGGGCGATGGGCCGTCCTGCTATCTGGCTCTTGAAATGATGCAAATAGGTCGCCGATAGCAGGTGCAGCCCGACTCCGAGGAGCAAATTGCGATCCTGCGCTGTGTCGATGAGCGACCGCGCCTCGCGCGCTGTGAATGCCAGCGGCTTCTCGGCAAAGACATGCGTGCCGGCACGCAAACAAGCCTCGGTCACACCGACATGTGTCTGCGGCGCGGTGACCACAAGTGCTGCGGTCGGCCGCTTGGACAGTACGTCGTCTATACTGGTCGACAGATCGAACGCAGGACCGCTGTTTGAGAACTTCAGAATTGTATCGGGCAGAATATCCTGATTGTGGCGTGAGACCCAGACAACGTGGTCACGCTGCGTCAGCAACTGCGACAGATTCGATGCATGGACGCGTCCCCACCGGCCGCCTCCGATCAATGCTATTGTCCGTCCGTCGTGGCCCATCTGTTGTTTCCAAAAGCCCGACGCAGAGTCGAAATGTCAATCTTTATGAATTGTGCTGCCGATCGTGAACACAGATCACCGGCGCTCCAGGAAATCATCCGGCGCGATGATGTCGATGATACGCCCGGCATAGCCCCGCTGCCGCAGGTAGGATTTGATCTCTTCCGCGATATGCCACGCCATGTTCAGCAACGGCGCGTCGCCCATCTGGCCGATCTTAAAGTCGTCGTCCGATGCAATCGGAATGCGCGTCCCTGGAATGTAGTTGCCGACTTTGGCAGACCCCGGCTTTTCATAAGCGGCGGAGACCTGCCTGGTCGATAGTCCCAGCATCTTGATCGGGATTGCGGCGCGGCCGGGAAATGCTTTGGCGGCGAGCGGGCCATGCTTGCCGACTTCTTCCGCGATCTGCGCGGACTTGTTTCGTTTCCACACGTCAACCTTGCCAGCCAGTTGATCCAGCCGGAGACCGAAGTCGCTTTCAGCTTTCTCAAAATCGCGAAGCGTGTCGGCACGCGCCGCGAGATTTTTCGACGCACTCATCATTACCCGCACATTGCCGCCGTAGCGTTTCGGAAATTCAGCGACAACGATCTCCATGCCGAGCGATTTGGCAATATGTGTGAACGACGTAAAGCTGTAGGTGCGCGGATGCTCATGATAAAACGTATCGAACTGGTTTTTGTCGAGAATGGCTCCGAGATAGTGATTCTCGATCACGATGGCCGTGCCGGCATGCGCCGCAATTTTCAAGGCGCGGATCACCGCATGCAGATCCTCGATATGCGCGAACACATTTGTAAACGTAATGATGTCGGGTTGACTGTGCGCGCTGACAAATTTTTTCGCCACGTCTTCCGAGAAGAAGTCATTGATGATGGTGTAACCACGCGCCGATGCATCCGCCGCTGCTCCGGTCGGCTCGATACCGAATGGCAAGGCACCCTTTTCCGCGAAGAATGACAGTAGGCTGCCGTCGTTGCAGCCGACATCGAGAACCTTTTTTCCCGTCAGGTCGCCGAGCGTTACCGCACAGGCTGCAACCAATTCCTTCATGCCGTTTAGGACGTCAGCGGTGTGGCGCGAACGGTAATGATAGGTTGACGGAAACAACTCCCGCTTCGGAATCTGAAATCGCTGGTGCGCCGTGCGGCAGGTATCGCAAAATAGAATATCGATAGGATATTCCTTGCAGACATAGTCGTTCCCCAGCGGCACGAGATCGTCGCACATCGGATGCAAGCCAAGATCGATCGCTGGACGCAACTTGTTGCTTCCGCAGACTTCGCACGACTTGATTTCAGTAACTGAACCGGACAACGCAAACTCCTGTTGAATTCGTGTACTCGGTCATCGTGCAGTGGAAATGCCCGAGACCGCGTGTTTTGAACTTAGGCCAATTTCGAAGTTTGGAGAGATTGAGCTGCGGACTGAACAACGCCTCCGATTTGCCTGAGCGTCACCGCCCGCATGTCGTCGCCGCGATCAAATGCACGATACCAATCGACCGAAAGCTGCAAAGCCTGATCCAAGTTCGTGAGCGGCTGCCATCCAAGCCGCGTATGCGCCTTGTTGCAGTCAAGCGCCAGATAAGCCGCTTCATGCGGATGGTGAGCAGCATCGATGCCCCATTTAGCCTCAGGTCCCCATTTCCGAGCAAGGTTCTCAACCAGCACCGATACCGCCACCGCACTGTCGTCGTCCGGACCGAAATTCCAGCCCTCTGCGAAATCCTGCCCTTCAAGCACCACCCACTGGGCGAGAACGAGATATCCGATCACCGGGTCCAGCACATGTTGCCACGGGCGAACGGCAGCCGGGTTTCGGATGTGAACAACATCACCTTTCATGAAGGCCTTCACGAGATCCGGCACCAGGCGATCCTGCGACCAGTCGCCGCCGCCAATTACGTTGCCCGCGCGTGCAGATGCAATACGTGGCGCATCACGACGATAGGCTGCCGTCACGATTTCCGCGCAACCCTTGCTGCTGCTGTAAGGATCGTATCCCCCCATGGGGTCCGTTTCGCTATAACCTTGCACCGCGCCCGTGTTCTCGTAGCATTTGTCGCTGGTCACAATCACCACGGCTTCAACGCTTGAAGCATGCCGCAGTGCTTCAAGCAAATGGACCGTTCCCATGACATTGGTAGCGTAAGTTTCAACCGGTTCCTGATAGGACAATCGCACCAGCGGCTGCGCCGCCATGTGGATGACAATGCTTGGCTTAGCTTCTTCGACCGCAGCGCGAAGCTGAGCGAGGTCACGAATGTCGCCGATACGATGCTTGATATCGCTTCCGACATTCGCCGCAACAAACACGCCGCGAATATCATCCGGCGGTAGTGCAAACCCATACACGTCGGCTCCCAGCGAACGGAGCAAAAGCGCCATCCACGAGCCCTTGAATCCCGTATGCCCGGTCAGGAAGACGCGGCGGCCGCGCCAGAACGCTGCGTCGATCACCAGACTTTCCACTTCGCCGTATCGGCAGCCCACTGCTCTTCGAGAAATGTACGATCCCGCACGGTGTCCATCGGATGCCAGAAACCATGATGAACATACGCGCGCAGCGCATCGGCTTTCGCGAGCGCTTCCATCGGCTCGCGTTCCCAGATTGTTTCATCGCCCTTGATGAGATCTCCGACTGACGGCGCCAGAAGAAAAAATCCGCCGTTGATCCAGCCGCCATCGTCGGACGGCTTTTCCTGAAAGCTGATGACGCGGTCGCCTTCGATGGTGATCGCACCGAAACGCTTTGCTGGTCTCACCGCAGTCACCGTTGCCCTGCGCCCGTGCTTTTTATGAAATGCCAGCTGCGCCGCAAGATCGATATCGCACACGCCGTCTCCATACGTCAGCGCAAACACTTCATCGTCTTTCACGTAGGGCAACACTCGCTTGAGGCGGCCACCGGTCATCGTTTCATTGCCGGTGTCGACAAGAGTTACACGCCAAGGTTCGGCGGATTCGCGGTGAACTTCCATGCGATTTTCAGCGATGTGAAACGTCACGTCGGACATATGCAGGAAGTAGTTCGCGAAATACTCCTTGATGAGATAGCCTTTGTAGCCGAGGCAAATGATGAAATCATTCACGCCATAATGACTATAGATTTTCATGATGTGCCATAGGATCGGTCGTCCACCCACCTCAACCATGGGTTTTGGACGCACCGTGGTTTCCTCGGCAAGGCGCGTGCCCAAACCGCCCGCTAAAATTACGACTTTCATCAGATAACTCTATTTGAGATCGTGTTTCCGTTGAAACACGGAGATCCTCGGGCCATCAAAATTGACTTTCACATCATTTCCCACGGCCTTCGAATTAGGACTAATATCGCGAAAGATCGGTAAAATGAACGGGTTATATGCCGTGAAAGGCCGTCCAATTCACGATTCCTCGCCAAAATCGGGCATTCTTGAGCGATGACGGCCCAAACCAAATGCACCGACATTCAACAGAGCACAAATAGGCTGGATTCATGAGCGGCATGACATCCGAACCGCCTGTTCTGCTTTACATCGCATCCGAAGACCGCGCCTTCGTTTCGCATCGTCTCCCGATGGCGCGCGCGGCGAAAGATGCAGGCTTCGATGTTCATGTCGCGACCAACGCGACCAAATACGCGGACGCAATCTGGGCCGAAGGCTTTCAGCTTCATCAGATACCGTTCCGCCGCGGCGGGCTCGGACCTCTGTCGGCGCTGAACACAATTCTCACCATTCGCGCGCTTGAACACGAAATCGAACCGTCCGTCATTCATCACTCAGGCTTGCAATGCTGCATTCTCGGCGGGATCGCTGCACTGGGACACAGCGCCCGCCAGATAAATGCGCTCACGGGTCTGGGCTACGTCTTTACATCCTCCTCACTCGGCGCGCAGGTCATCAGACAGGCCGTGAGCCTTCTGCTGCGATTGCTGCTCAATCGAAATACAAGCATCGCGCTTGTGCAAAATCCGGATGATGGCGCAGCGCTTGAGGCGATGGGCGTATCGGCGCAACAAATTGTGGTGATCCCGGGTTCAGGCGTCGATACCGACGCTCTCACCCCGCTTGCCGAGCCCGACGGTCCGATCACGATTGGATTCGCCGGACGGCTCCTCAAGGACAAGGGGATTCGCGCTTTGGTCAGCGCTCATCGCTTATTGCTGGACCGCGGCCTCGACACCCGCTTGCTGATCGCCGGAGAACCGGACCCGGCCAATCCGGAAACCATCTCGCAGGCGGAAGCCGTAGCGTGGAACGAAGAACCCGGGATCACATGGCTTGGCCAAGTCGAAAATATAAAGGACCTCTGGAGCCATGCTCATATCGCAGCGCTTCCCTCACATCGGGAAGGTCTGCCCAAAAGTCTGCTGGAAGCTGCGGCTTACGGCCGGCCGATGGTTGCGACCGATACGCCCGGATGCAGGGAGATCGTGATCGACAGGCAAACAGGATTGCTGGTGCCGATCGAGGCTCCGATCAAGCTTGCCGACGCGCTAGAGACGCTCATTCGCTCCAAGGAGCTGAGGCAAACATACGGAAAAGCCGCACGTCAGCTTGTTGTCGACAAAATGTCGTCCCGCAGCGTCGGGGCGGCAATCGTCGCGCTCTACAAAGGCAAACCGGACGCGCGCGCAAAATAGGAAGCGTAAGCCAGTGGGAGTTTGCGCCAATCAATAAATCGATGACGCGGCGCCAAGTGCAACGGGACGAAAGGTTCGCGTTTCGCATTTGTCATTGATCACAGAAGGCCGTGACTCGACGACCTTGTCTGCCCTGACGAAGAATGTGTAGTAGAGAGTTCGTGTTGGAAAATCGACGCGCGCGCATGTGGTCCATTGTTCGGGTCCGGATTGCGCTTCGTTCGGTCCCGTATCGGAAATTCCGACAGCTTTCGCATCTCGCATCGCTTGCACAGTCTTCAAAATCTGGGCTCCAATGGATTTTTGCTGATTCAAATCCGGAATCGGATTCGCCAATGTTTCGGATCTGTCAAAAGAGAAGCTGCATCCCCCCAAGACAACCGCAAAGCACAACAGACATACGCGCACAAAATTCATCTTCGGCCTTCGTAAACCCAATCCTGCGGTCGCGTCGCGCGTGCAAGAAATTATCCTGGCGTGTTTAACCAAACTGCGCATGTGCTGTCACGGCCAAACACATGGCAGTGGGCGACGATCTGCCGCGAATTCACCCACATCCCGCTGC
>JAPLPA010000039.1 GCA_026400415.1 Afipia sp.
TGCACAAGATCAAGATCAACATGGACAAGCAGCTCAAGGAATGCGGCGAGGCGCCGTTCTATACGCTGGGGCCACTGACCACCGACATCGCGCCGGGCTACGACCACATCACCTCCGCCATTGGCGCTGCCATGATGAGCTGGTTCGGCTGCGCCCTGCTCTGTTACGTGACACCGAAAGAACACCTTGGCCTCCCTAATCGCGACGACGTGAAGGACGGGGTGATCGCTTACAAGATCGCGGCGCACGCGGCCGACCTCGCCAAGGGGCATCCTGCGGCGCAATTGCGCGACGACGCGCTAAGCCGCGCGCGCTTCGACTTCCGTTGGCAGGACCAGTACAACCTCGGTTTGGACCCTGAGACCGCTCGCGAATATCACGACCAAACGCTACCGAAGGACGCGCACAAGGTCACGCAGGACGTGCGGGATTACGCGGCGACACTCAACGATCCCGATAAGCGGGCGATTGCTGGTACGGAGACGCTGACGGCGGCGGAAGGCATGGCGGCGATGAGCGACAAGTTCAACGCAATGGGCCAGCAGGTTTATGTCGATGCGGAGAAGGTGAAGGAAAGTAATAAGGCGTTATGAGTTTCATCTTGTGCTGAAACACTTTTAAACATGGGGTACTGAGAACATTAAGAAACGACAAAGGTCCGAGGTTACGTAGTCTGCATGCGAAGAAGTTGCGCCGGCTGCAATGCCCGACTTGACTAACACTGTCTTCATACCCAGCAACGCAGGTCTGTCTAAATTTCGCTCTTGATCTTCAAACATGCACGCTTCTTTCGGCTCAATTCCGAACATCTGGATAAGTTTATTGTAGGATCGCTCATCGGGCTTCGGCACGTATCCCGTTGCTGCAATATCAAGCAAACCATGGATTACGCCTCCAATTCCTAGTCTAGCAATCACTGCTTCAGCATGGCGGCGCGGGCTGTTCGTATGAATTATTCGCTGTCCAGGTAGTTTGCCGATGACGGCCCCAAGGCTAGGCACCGAGTCGAGTGACGATAAGTCGACGTCATGAACGTATTCGATGAACGGCTCAGGCTTCACACCATGGTGAATTGCAAGCCCGCGAAGGGCGGTCCCGTAATCTTGTTGATAGGAACGCCGTATCTCGACGGCGGTTTCGTATTCGACGGTCAAGAGATCACATATGAACTGCGTTGTGCGTTCCTGCATCGCATCTAAAATGCCACACTCAGCCGGATATAGTGTATTATCGAGATCGAAGATCCAGAATCTCGTATTATGCAGCGGTGCAATATTTAAGGAGGGACCAGCCACCTGCATTGGCATGTCTTCAGAACTCTAGACCAACAAGAACATTTTTAATCTCGGTATAGAGTTCCAAGCCTTGTCGACCAAGCTCCCGGCCGATTCCTGATTGTTTAAATCCACCAAATGGCATGAATGCGCCAATCTGGCTGGCGCTTGGATGGGTATTGATCGTTATGCTGCCCACCCGAAGCCCCTTAGCCAACCGCAATGCGCGTGTAATATCTTTAGTCCAGATGGATGCGCTCAGCCCATAGGCGGATTCATTTGCAAATTGAAGAGCCTGCCCCGCCTCCATTCGGCTAACGACCACGACTGGACCAAAAACTTCCTCCCTAACAATCCGCATCTCGTTGCTTCCGTTTATGAAGATAGTAGGCTCGTAGTAGTTTCCCTCCTGCCATTCGATCGGCCGTCTTCCTCCCTGCACTAGCTGCGCACCGCTCCTCGTCCCCTCATGGACATACCCATGGACACGCTCCCAGTGTTCCGGTGAAATCAAAGGCCCTAAGTCAGCTTCCTCGTCGAGGGTTGAACCTATTCGCAGAGATTTCGTCTCGACTTCAAGGCGCTGAACGAATTCGTCATAAACCGAAGATTCGACATAGATGCGAGACCGCGCAGAGCAGGATTGTCCGCTATTGCCGAAAACGGCTCTAGCGGACGCGTTAGCAGCACGGCCTAGATCAGCGTCCGCGAAGATCAAAGTAGGACTTTTCCCCCCAAGTTCCAAAGCAACCCTTTTTGTACCGTCTGCTGCTGCACGCATCACGTGGGCCCCGGCCTCGGTTGAGCCGGTAAATGAAACCATATCAATGCCCTGATGACCGACTAGCCCTATGCCCGTGTCGCGATCGCCGGGAAGAATGTTCACTACGCCAGGAGGAAGATTGATCGCATCGCAAATTTCACCAAGTACGAGGGCAGATAAAGGCGTCAGGGGAGACATCTTCAACACACTTGTACAGCCAGCGGCTAACGCGGGGGCTAGCTTCCAGGCGGCCGCAAGGAAAGGGAAATTCCAAGGTACAATCTGGGCAACGACACCGACAGGCTCGCGAATAGTATAATCAAAATTTGCGTCGCTTAAAGGAATCGTGTCACCGCGATTATCGGGAGCTAATCCGGCGTAGTAAGCAAAGACCCGGGCGGCGCCCAGAACCTCGCGGCGCGCGCCCTTTATTGGCTTGCCGGCCGACATTGCATCGATCCGAGCTATGTGCTCAAGGCGGGCTTCAATTGTTTGGGCGATGCGAGTTAGAAACTGGCCCCGCTCAAACGGCAGTATTCGGGGCCACGGTCCTAAATCAAAGGCTCGGCGAGCTGCGAGCACGGCCTTGTCGATATCAGCTTTACCAGCGGCATTAACGACAGCCACCTGTTGATTCGTACAAGGGTCGCGGACGATGAGGCGCGGCCCTATCGTCTTCTCGAATTGGCCGTCGATGTACGCCAATTTCGGCCATTCACGCGCAATCTGTGGTGCGTCCATGACCCAACAATTTCAGTTAATGCGCCGCAGCAATTTCGCGACAGAAGCAGCTAAGCAACCCGTGACCGCAGATGTGGCGTTCCGGCACCGTTTCAAATAGCACCGTGTCATCGTCGCAGTCGACGATAACACGGGTAATCTCGACAAAGTGTCCGTCCTCCTCACCCATTGCCCAGAGTCGACCTAACGTACGCCTGTACATAGTCAAGACGCCGGTCTTGCACGACACTTCCCAAGCCTCTTGATTGAGAAAGCCCACCATCAGTACTTGGCCAGTATAAGCGTGCTGCAGCACAAAAGGCACCAGACCGTTCATCTTGCCGAAATTCAGCTCCACGGGCTCGTAACTGAAGCGGCCCTTAGGGGCCGTGAAAGCTGGCTTTGCCGGCGCGCCTTGTGCTTTTTCAGTGGCTGAAACTGACATCTACTATTTTCCTAACCGTGGAACAGAAACCGCTTAATCACGCGACCCGCATCATTTCTTCGATAAATTTGCGCGCCGCATCCCCAGGCGATTTGTTCGTAGAGACTGCGCGCCCTACGATCGCAAATTTCACCAGGCATGCGCTGGCCGCCCGAAACGCTGTTCCGACGTCGCCACCAAGCGTACCGAAGCCGGTGAGGAAGGCAACCGGATTGTTGACGGTGCGCGCCATCCAATCGACATGGCGTCGAATTGCTTCAGCATCGTTAGCAGGCAAGACGAAATGGTGAGCGCCCGCTTCATTTGCAATAGCCATAATACGCTCAAGGACGTCGTCGATCATGAACCCCCCGCCAGAAATACAATAGTCCGGCACCGGGATGTGTCCCCCGACTACTGGAATCAGACCTTGTCGAACTGTCTCCCCGACAAAGCTTCTGACCGCTTGTGGCCCAGCGACTGGAAAAAGTATTAAGGCATTCGCACCTGCCCCCTTGCAGAGCTTGGCAAATTTCTGCGCCATATCCGGCATGTCGGGACCGGCCTTTTGGTGATCATAGATCACCGGCAGATCGGTGATCTTTCTCAAAGCGAGGATCGCCGCCGGCAAGCCGTTTGGTAATGTGCCCGTCAGGCCGAGTTTGTAACCTGCGATGCCGGGCACATTCGCTGTCTTCTCCACGAGCCTTAACATGTCATCGATAGAGTCAACATCGAGCGCCGGAATCAAGCCGACCGGACCTTTGAACATTTTGCACCTACTTCCAACTTGGTTTTGCCGTACTAACGGGGAGGCTGTCAGGCAACCTGCGCGCGAGCTATATCGCGGATAGCGCTAGCCTTTAGGTCTCCAATATCTATGCTTATATCAACGACTTTTGCGCTATGAACAATGCCGCCGATTGCGATCTGCTTCACACCGGTTTTAGCAATGGGAACGACCGTTTTCTCATCTACACCGCCGGTACCAACCGTCCACGCTTTGTCGCCCACGATTTTGACGGCCTCAGCCAAAATATCGAGATCCATGTTATCGAACATAATACATTCCACCCCGCAAGAGAGGGCTTCTTTGGTGTCGTCCAACAGCCATTTTGATATGATTGTCCTTTAAAAGGATTGCATTATGCAGGCTGTACATATGCGGAATCGCACCACCTTTGCGAACAGCATATTTCTGCAGAACACGAATAGGCGGGATGCCTTTTCGAGCATCTGAAATTCGCGTGCCGAAGGGTTTGACCAAGTCAACATACATGCGCGCCAGAGTTGCTATACCGGAAAGATGTTGGAGATAGTCCAGCGCCAACCGCTCGCCAGACGCAAAAACCCATGCTGGCCCTTTGATGGTCATCAACACATCGCCAGGCTCGCATCGATCCCCATCATTTTTAAGAACTTCGATTTCACATTCTGGCGCCAATATCTCAAAAGTCATTTTTGCTACGGGTATGCCGCAAAGAATACCCGGCTTCTTCATATAGATTTTCGCAGTCATCACCTGCTTATGGCCATCGAGGAGCTGGGACGTGTGATCGCCATGCATAAGTTCCTCGCGTATACCCCATTCGACGATTGGACGAATAATACTCGGGATCAGGTCCATGATTGTCTCCTTGATTTGGTTTCCATTCCGTTGAATCCGGATCGCAACGCTTCACACAGGGCTTCTGCCATAGCCTGAACATCCAAGCTGACCGACATCCCTCTAAAAAATCCGTGCGGTAGCCGTTTTGCATGCCGCAGCGTCGCGACTGACCCGGCCTCTCGCAGTCTGTCGGCATACGCAATTCCGTCATCGCGTAGGGGGTCGTATTCCGCCACGACAATGTGCGCCGGCGGTAGTCCTGCTAAATTTTCCGCAGCAAGAGGAACCGCGAAGGGATCCTGACAGCCGAGATCGCCGGAAAGATAGGCTCGCCAGAAATACTCCATTTCTGGCCGCGACAGGATCGGCGCATCGGCGTTTTCGCGATAAGACGATGTTTCGAAATTTATCCCGAGGGCAGGATAATTGAGAAATTGCTGCACAATCTTTGGACCAGCCCGGTCGCGAGCTGCGAGGGCGCAGGCTGCCGCGAGATTGCCTCCGGAACTCTCGCCAGCAACCGCGATTTTCATCGGATCAATCCCGATGCTATCGCCGTGAGCTCCCATCCAGGTCAATGCTGCATAGCAATCGTCAAACCCGTACGGAAATGGATACTCCGGTGACAGTCGATATTCTGGACTTACAACGACCGCACCAACTTCTTTGACATAGAGATAGGCGAGTTCTTCCGACTGTTCGGGACTGCCATACATCCAGCCACCGCCGTGACAGTACAAAATTCCCGGTACCGTTCCGCTTCGCTTCGGGCGAAAGATACGAATCCGCAAGGGATGCGTGCCATTCTTAATAGTAAGCCATTCGACACGGACATCAGGTGGGCTGGATTTGGCGATCTGCGCGCGGGCAGCACGCATCTTGGATCGACGCTCTACAACATTTGCACGGTCTAAAGGCTCCGTTCGAGCGGCAATGGCCTGCTTCAGATAAGGCATAAAGCTCGGATCAATATTCATCGGCCTCATGCGGTGCTTTCACCAACGATGACCAAGTTGCTAGCGCTATGTCGGCACCGAGCTGCATATGCGATCGAAATTTCGCCCGCCGCCTTCGCGACATCGAGAATGGCGGCGCGGCGCATCCGCTCTGACTCGCCAGCAGTAGCCGTGTCGAGGTGCTTTAGAAGATAGGGCGTTAACGCCTTCCCCGAAACGCTGTCTTGCCGAGCTTGGGTAAGTGCATCTAGAACCAGTGCTTCGAGCGGCCCTTCCGACATTTGAATTGAAGGCGGAACTGCGACAACCAACCCAGTTTCAAGCCCGAGCGCCCAATGCATTTCCATCAACGCCGCGACCTCTGCGGGCTCGTTAATTCGTTCGATTGAGAGCCGAGTCGAGCAGAAATAAGCGGGAAAATTACTCACCCTTAAGCCAATAACCGGGACGGACTTCGTCTCTAGGTATTCTAGCGTTCGCGCTAGATCTAAGATGATTTTGGCTCCCGTACAGACAACGGCAACTGGTGTCGTACCAAGTTCCTCCAGGTCTGATGATACGTCGAGAGTATCTTCGTATCCGCGGTGAACGCCGCCGATTGCACCTGTCATGGCGATGGGGATTCCGCAGAGGTGGGCACAATAGAGTGTCGCCGACACGGTAGTCATGGCGACACCGCCCTTCACTAACGCCAACGCAAGCTCACGCTTACCGACCTTAGGCACGGCCTTGGCTCGGCCTAATTGTTCGAGTTGACGCGAACTCGCACCGACCACAATGCGTCCGTCGATGACAGCCACCAGAGCTGGCACAACGTCCGACGCACGCATTGCGTCGCTGACTTCATTAAAGAGTGACACGTTCGAGGGGTAGAGACCAGCCGGCGAAACTATTACGGACTCAATCGCGACGACTGGTCGATTGCGCGCAATCGCGTCCGCAATCTCTGGAGCAACGTCAAGCGGCGGTGAAGCGCGGAAGCTCACAACAATCGTCTCGACACCCGACCGAAAGGCGACCTCATCTCTTTAACTCGTACTCGCACTGCCCCTCTTCAAGTGAGCGAAAGACCTCGCTGCCGGGAACTTTGGCGATCAGTTTATAATAATCCCACGGCTTGGATGATTCTTCCGGCTTTTTGACTTCAAACAAGTACATGTCGCGTATAACGCGCCCGTCACTGCGAATTGTCGCGTCCTTGGTGAAAAAGTCGTTGATCTTTGTTTCACGCATTTGAGCGGCGACTTTTGCCGGATCAGCGCTGCCCACGGCCTTCACACTCTTAAGATAATGCGTCACGGCGCTATAGATTCCGGCCTGAAGCATAGTGGGCATCGCCTTGTGCTCTTTAAAGAACCGCGCCGACCACTCTCGGGTCTGAGGATCTAAGTCCCAGTAGAAGGCTTCGGTCAGTAATAGACCTTGCGCAAGCTGCAAACCGATTGCGTGGATGTCGGTGATGAAGACCAGCAGGCCGGCCATCTTTTGGCCGGCCTTGACGATCCCAAATTCACCGGCTTGTTTGATTGCGGTACTGGTGTCATTCCCCGCATTCGCCAAGCCGATAATCTTGGCCTTTGAGCTTTGCGCCTGCAGCAGAAAGGACGAAAAATCAGGCGTTCCGAGAGGAGCTCGCACGGCACCCAACACGCGCCCTTTATTTGCGAGCACGACATTTGTCGTGTCCCGCTCTAACGCATGGCCGAATGCATAATCCGCGGTGATGAAAAACCACGTATCACTGCCAGCTCTTACTGCAGCGCCGCCGGTGCTTTTGGCAAGCGCGTAGGTATCGTAGACCCAATGAAACCCGGTTGGAGAACAGGCTTTTCCCGTAAGGTCCGACGATCCGCCGCTCACCACGATGTCGAGTTTACTTTTCTCACGTGATAGGGCCCGCACCGCGAGGGCCGCACTAGAATTTCCGAGTCCCACAATTGCTGAGACATTATCCGTATCATACCAGCTCCGGGCTAATCCCACGGCGATATCGGCCTTGTTCTGATGATCCCCAATGACAAGCGCGATCGGCGCGCCCAAAACTTGGCCTCCGAAATCTTGGATGGCCAATTTAGCCGCGATAACCGATCCATTGCCAGTGGAGGCCGAAAGCGGCCCGCCCATGTCTTCCATGACAGCGATCTTAACTGGCGACGATTGCGCATTAGCGCCTGACCCGGTCGCCGTGCAGATGAGTACTACGCCAAGGATAGCCCGAATGAAAAAGTCCATAATATCATCCCCCACTAACCATTCGTGAATGCCAAATTGCAGAATAGACACCCCGGAACCGAGACATGGCAAATCCCATTGGTAATTGAGCGATAGTAGCTAGTTTCGAAAGTTTTTGGAAGCCCCCGCTCACAACTCTCACAACAAGCTAAGAGACCAATGGCCTCAGGTTTATTTCCAAATTGGCTCCATCACCGCGCACTTTTGGAAACCATCGCTGTGCGGGCTCTCTCGACCACGTTCAACGCCTGCGTGTACTGAAAACCTAAACCCGGGCGTAGTGGTGATGCAGTCCGCCAAGGATGGGATGCGGTTTGATGCTTCCGATCGACTGAACTGGGCGAGAGACCGGCGCATCCTTGTTCAAAGATCGATGGGTCCTGACACGGTTGTAATATTCGGCATAAGATTTGAGTATCCGGCGCAGATACGCCTCACCCAAGACAATGATGTGGTCCTCACGCTCACGCCGGATCGATCCGATCAGCCGTTCGGCAAAGCCATCTTGCCAGGGTGAAGCTGGTGCAGTGGGCTTGTCCCGGATGCCCATGGCGCGCAATCGGCGTGCGACGACCGCGCCATAGATTTGATCCCGATCGCGGAGGAGGTATTTTGGGGCGTCATCCCAAGGGAAGGCTTCCGTTATCTACCGCGCAATCCGAGTGTTCGGCAAATTCCGTTGCTATGTTGCGCGTGCAGCTAGCAATTCTGCGGATAAGGTTTCGGTACACACACCGGTCAGGTCAGAGCAACAGTGATATTAGTTTAGCTCAGGCAACGCCCCGTGCACCACCCGCCCGCCAACGAGGGTTGCGAGTACCTCCGTTTTTCCGATCGCTTCAATTTCACAACTCATCGGATCGCGATCAATCACGATCAAATCGGCATGGTTTCCAGCATTCAGAGAACCAATATCATTCCACCGGAGAACACGCGCTGCGTCTCTTGTCCACATCGCCAGCGCCTCTTCGCGCGAAATTTGCTGGGCCGGCCCTCGGTTCCGGGAGCTGGATCCGCCGAACTCGTGGGTAAGAGCCAATTCAATCTGTTTGAAGGCGTTCTTTGGCCCCCAATCGCTCCCCCCGGCAACAACCAGCCCGTTGTCCAGCAGGCGACGCAACGGGATCAGGTCGCTGAGAACGCTTCCTTTCATTCGCTCACGGAAAAGCTCGCCCTTCCCCCAGGTGAACGACATCGTAGTCGTCACATCCATTCCCAACTTGGCATAGCGGCGCGCTTGCTCCGGCTCAACGAAGAACGCATGTACAAGAATCCAATGCAGGCTTGGAATATCGAATTCGGGAGCCATGGCTTCGAGCTGGAAAAGATTCTCTTCATGCGCATGAGACCCCATCGAAATCGTATTGAGGCGCATTCCACACCCCGCGCATATTTTCATCGCGAGCGCCGCGCGCTCTTTCGAGATGTATTCAATTCCATTAGTCATTGCGCCGTATGGACCGCGATAAGGTTCACGCATTCTCAACGCACCTGGCCAGCAAGTCCCGTCACGCATGAAAGTCATGCCGTTGAAGCGAAGAAACTCGTCTTTTAGTTCAATTCGTTCAGCCGCCTCTTCACACCGAAGAACAAAATCACTGCGGCTACGCGGCTTGCTCCACGGCATTCCGTAGGATTCTGCTTCCTGCGCGATCATCACACGCAGAGTTAGCTGGTTCTCAGTGCGCAAAGATCGATACACATCGATGAGTGGCGGATCCATCATATGATTTTCGTAAATGCCGGTCACACCTTGCGCATTGTAGTGCTTCATACCGCGGATGGTGCCCGGCCGCATCTTGTCCATCTGCAGAAAAGGTATCTTCCGCCAGATCGAGTGATTGAAACTGTCCAGGCTGTAATAATTGGTCACTGAGCCAGAAAGGATGCCCGTGGGCTTTCCAGATGTGTCCTTTTCAATCGACACTTCACCGATTTGGCTTGGTGTATTCTCGTCGATTCCCAACCGGCGCAAAGCCTCGCTGTTGAATGCGATCACGTTCGGTGTGACCGGCGCCCAGGCTTGAATCATAACCGGGTGATTGGTGCTCGCTCGATCCAGTTCGTGCCGATTTGGCAGTCGGCCCTCGATCAGATTTTTCCACGACCTCGTAATGAAATAGTGCGGTTCGCCGACAGGCGTCGTCATAATCCACTCGCCGGGCTTGGTCGACGCAGCACGCACTCTGATGCGCTCTATGATTTCGACATGACTATTCGCTGCGGTGATATCGACAAGAGGCTCTTGGAGAGTCCCGTAGTGCAGGAGATGCGGATGGGTATCGATGAGGCCGGGCAGAACGGTCCGCCCGTCGAGGTCCACGAAACCCGCGTCGTTTCCCAAGGTGCGCTTTACATGCTCAAGCAAGCCGGCCGCGATAACGCGGCCGTCTGAAATTCCCAACGCTTCCACGCGCCCGAGGGCCGGATCCATCGTGTGAATAGGACCACCGTGAAAAATGGTCGCTTCGGTCACAGTCATCTTTTCCCTCTATTGAACCATTTGATTGACGTAACGGCGCCGAACCCTGGTCCTGGCCGCAGCACTTTCAATCGAGGAGCAATCGATCCGTTTGACGTCCGCCTAAATCACTAGAACGGCGACAGATTCGCGTTTCATCGCGAACAGCGCCCCCACCGATGCGCTTCGCTGCCTCAACACGATCTTCTGATTTATATACCCCTTGTCCGTGGTTTCGCCGGCCTCGAGGTCGAGAGGCTTGGTCTCGATGCAGACGCGGCGGATTGCACGCGTCGCGACTCGGTTGTCTGAATTCAACGCCACGAGGCGATCAACGATCAGCGCGTGCAGTCGGGGATCGCGTGCTGCCTCATTTGGCTCATCGGACAGACCCGGTATGGCCTGGCGCACGCCAGCGAGATTCAGAAAGGCCAGAATACCCAGCTCATCTTTTCCATCACCCGCAACAACACAATCTTGAAGAAGCGGGCTGGTTGCCGTGAGAACCTCCACGCGCAAGCTACCCACATGAACCCATGTGCCCGTCGAGAGTTTGAAATTCTCGACAACACGCCCTCCATAGGCGACCCCGAGGACCCGATCGTCCTCGCTGATAACCCTGAGTGCGTCGCCCGTGGCGTAAAAGCCGCCTTCATCGAACGCAGCTTTTGTCGCGATTTCATTATCTACATAGCCAGGCATGACGTTCGGACCCCGGACACGCCCTTCAAGAAGGTCGGCGGCTGTCGCAAGCTTGACCTCTACGCCAGGCAGTGGGATTCCCACGAAGGACGAATCGGGGGCGTCGCCGCATGTCAGAGTGATTGCCGGCGCTGTTTCGGTTGTTCCCCACGAAGTCACGATGTGGACGCGACGCCCGGTCGCCCTCACGGCGGCGGAATTGATCCGCTGCCATAGAGCCGCAGGCATTGCAGCTCCCGAGAAGCAAATCACATCGAGTCGATCGAAGAAGGCTTCGCCTGCATTGCCACGCTCCAAACATGGAAGGAGCGTGTCAATTCCCCTCGGTACGTTGAAGTGGATGG
>JAPLPA010000244.1:0-4087 GCA_026400415.1 Afipia sp.
AGCGTGAGCGGCGATATGTTCAGGAGGCGGTTCGCGAATTGACCGATGCAGGACCGTTCCGCAAATCGGCGACCGACAAATAGCTGCGCTTGACGCTACAATCTTTCACAGCAATGGTTGCCCACCTGAAATGGACAAACACATGACGACTTACGACACCAACAATATCTTCGCCAAAATCCTGCGCGGCGAATTTCCCTGCTACAAGGTCTACGAGGACGAATACACCCTCGCCTTCCTCGATATCATGCCGCGTTGCCCCGGGCACACGCTGGTGATCCCGAAAGCGCCCGCGCGCAATATTCTCGACATCGCGCCCGCCGACCTCGCGCATGTCGTACTTACCGCAAAAAAGATTGCGATCGCGGCGAAGGAAGCGTTCGAAGCCGACGGCATCACGCTGCAACAGTTCAGCGAGCATGCCGGGGGTCAGGTGGTGTTTCATCTGCACATGCATGTGATGCCGCGCATCGAAGGCGTGGCACTTCTGCCGCCCGCATCGCGCAAGGAAGACGTCAAGGTTCTGGAGGATCACGCGACCCGGATCATCTCGACGCTGAAAGGTTAAGCGCGCATCAGCCCAGCCACCACTTGCCCGCCAGCACGACGATTTCGCCGGCAATAACGCCCGCAAACACCGATTTGCGTGTCATAAGATAAACAATAAATCCAACAAAAGCCGCGCCGAAGCGGACCGTTGCCGGAACGGTTGCCAGTGCGCCGGGTGGCGCGATCAGGATTTGCGCGATGACGCCGGCGAGAATGGCCGACGAGACCGCCCGCACCCACACCAGAAGTTCGGAATCTTCGCGAACTTTTCCACCGACAACAAAACCGATGAACCGCCAAATCTCATTGGGCAAAAAGCCCGCGAGAAGCAACAGCATGATCGTCTGCAAATCACCGAATATGGTCATGCTGCGGCCTTCCGCCAGCGATGCACGCCGTATGCAATCGTACCAGCCATAACGCCGCTGATAAAAATTTCAACGCCGGTATTAAGAATAGAAAACAGCGGATACAGTGCAAGGCCGAGCGCAAGCGCTAGCTTGTCCACCAAGCGGTGAGCATTGCGGGCGGTTGAAAGCAGGAACGTCAGCGGCGTCAGCGCCAAGATTCCGGCGGAGAGCAACGGTGGCAGATTGGCCGCAAGGCCGAAGCCAACCGCGGTGGCGATGGCGCTCATGATGAGCAGGAAACCACCGAGACCGTTGAGGAAGGCTACGCGCGACGGACGCGGCACATGCGGCAAAAGCCGGAAACTTTCAACCCATACTGTGACCGCCACCATATGCGCGGGAAGAATAAGTTGCGCAGTTTTCGTCTGCGGCGTGCGCAGCATCGGCATCACCGACACGATCATCGGCAACAGGCGGATGGCGCTGAGGCTGACGGCGAGCGCGGATTCCACAAGTGTCGCACCCGCATGTGCAGTCGTGATAAGGATGACCTGTGCAGGCGCGGCCCAGATCAAAATCGTGCTGGCCAGCGTCCAGCCCAGCGTGAATCCGGAATCATGTGCGAGCGCGCCGACACCGATGAACGTGCCGCACAAAACCAGCGCAAGTATCGAAGACATCCCCGACATCATTCCCAACAGGAATGAGCCGAATGCGGTTTGCCATCTGCGAGAATCGGATGAAGGAAGAGCCAAGCGAAAATGACCGCGAGAATGACCTGGTGAATCGATCATCCCATCTCGCGGGCGGAATGCCGTGCCGTCAAGCAGGATGAGCCGTCATTTGCGGGACGCAGCCGCGCGTCACAGGAACGCGGATCGCATCCTCAGATCGACGGCTCGCGCGCGGTCGACGACAACGATGCGATCACGCACAACGCGCAAAACGCAAGTCCGATCATTCCGAATGTAAACACGACAGCCTCCTGGCCCATGCGCCAAAGCAAACTTTCAGCGCACGAACAGATGATTAGAAAACGGTTTCGTAAAACTTAATCGAAAATGCGATGAAAATTGTCGGCATTGTCTTATCGATTTGTTGAGCATGTCGGTCCCGGCAAAAAAGTAAGTAAGGCCTGAAAACATTGGTTTTCTCAACATGCCGCGCGGCCGCCTCGCGTTAACCGTGCCGCGCGATTGACCGACGGCTCGTCGCATCGAAGGCGCGCACGTTCAGGTTAATCCGACCTTTCAGGTTGCCCGCATGGACGCTCTCCCGCCACTCGCTTACGGTTAGCAAAATGTGAATTGCGGAATCCACGATGCCTGACGACAGAAAAATTCTGCGCGCGATTAGAAAACAGATCGCGAGGGGAGCGTCACAATATCTTCTCGTTGCGATCTGCGCCGTCGGCGCGGTCGCCACCGTTACTCATGGCGCGACACATGCCACCGCAAAATTCGATGCTGTGCTGGCTGCGATGAAGCGTCACTGAAAGACCTCAGATCAGCAAAAGCCCGGCGGATCGAATGATCGCCGGGCGTTTTGTATGTGGTGTCTGAGCCGGTCACACTTTCAGAAGCGGACCCTTCGCCGGCCCACTCGGCCCATCGCTGCCCTTCGGCTTGCGCTTGCGCGACCCGGGTAGCTTTTCAGGCTTCGGTGTCACCGGGCCTTCGACATACTCAAAGCCGATCTTGTCCTTTGCGGTTTCCTCGTCCTTGACGAGGACGACGCGGACATGTCCGCCACCCTTGAGCTTGCCGAACAGCACTTCATCCGCAAGCGGTTTCTTGACGTGCTCCTGAATGATGCGCGCCATTGGACGCGCGCCCATCTGCTCGTCATAGCCGTGTTCGATCAGCCACACTTTGGCCGGGTCGGACAACTCAATGGTGACGTCGCGATCCGCGAGCTGCGCCTCGAGCTGCAGCACGAATTTCTCCACCACCATGCCGATGACATCGTGATTGAGATGCGCGAACGACACGATCGCATCGAGACGGTTGCGGAATTCCGGCGCGAACTGCCGATTGATCGCCTCGTGATCGTCGCCTTCCCGCTTGCTGCGTGTAAAGCCGAACGCAGATTTTGCCATGTCGGCAGCGCCCGCATTAGTCGTCATGATAAGAATGACGTTGCGGAAGTTGACCGCCTTGCCGTTGTGGTCGGTGAGCTTGCCGTGATCCATGATCTGTAACAGCACATTGTAGAGGTCCGGGTGTGCTTTCTCGATTTCGTCGAGCAGCACCACGCAATGCGGATGCTGATCCACACCGTCGGTGAGCAGACCGCCCTGATCGAAGCCGACATAACCCGGAGGCGCGCCGATCAGGCGCGACACGGTGTGTCTCTCCATGTATTCGGACATGTCGAAGCGAATCAACTCAACACCCAATGACGCAGCGAGCTGCTTGGCCACTTCAGTCTTGCCGACGCCGGTCGGGCCGGAGAACAAATAAGAGCCAATCGGCTTCTCCGGCTCGCGCAGGCCCGCACGGGCAAGCTTGATCGAAGCCGACAGAGCTTCAATCGCCTTGTCCTGACCGAAGACCGTGCGCTTGAGAGTCGATTCCAGATGTTTGAGCACCTCGGCGTCATCTTTTGAGACGCTCTTGGGCGGAATACGCGCCATCGTCGCAATCGTGACTTCGATTTCTTTGATGCCGATGGTTTTCTTTCGCTTGTTTTCAGGCACCAGCATCTGCGCCGCGCCCGACTCGTCGATCACGTCGATCGCCTTGTCAGGCAGCTTGCGGTCATGGATGTAACGCGCGGATAAATTCACCGCCGCCTCGATGGCCTCGCTGGTGTATTTCAGCTTGTGATAATCCTCGAAATACGGCTTGAGGCCTTTGAGGATTCCAATCGCATCTTCCACCGACGGCTCGTTGACGTCGATCTTCTGGAACCGGCGCACCAAAGCGCGATCCTTCTCGAAATGCTGGCGATATTCTTTATACGTGGTCGAGCCCATGCAGCGGATGCCGCCCGAGGCCAATGCTGGCTTCAAGAGGTTCGAGGCATCCATAGCGCCGCCCGATGTTGCGCCAGCGCCGATCACCGTATGAATTTCGTCGATGAACAGGATCGCATTCGGATGCACTTCCAGTTCCTTGATGACCTGCTTGAGGCGTTCTTCGAAGTCGCCGCGATAGCGTGTGCCCGCGAGCAGCGTGCCCATGTCC
>JAPLPA010000244.1:4135-5523 GCA_026400415.1 Afipia sp.
GCTGCAAGCACCTCCGGCACTTCGCTATCGACGATGCGTTTTGCGAGACCTTCCGCAATCGCCGTCTTGCCGACGCCGGCTTCGCCGACGAATAGCGGATTGTTCTTCTGGCGGCGGCACAGCACCTGAATGGCGCGATTGATTTCGGCATTGCGTCCGATCACCGGATCAATTTTGCCGTCGCGCGCCTTCTTGTTGAGGTTGACGCAATAGGTGTCGAGCGCCTCACCCTTCTTTTTGGTGTCTTCATTGCCCTTGGTATCGGCGTCTTCATCGACGCCGCGCACGGGCCGCGCTTCGGAGACGCCGGGACGCTTGGCGATGCCGTGGCTGATATAATTGACCGCGTCGTAGCGCGTCATGTCCTGCTCCTGCAGGAAATACGCCGCATGGCTCTCGCGCTCCGCGAAAATCGCGATCAGCACGTTGGCGCCGGTCACTTCCTCGCGGCCGGACGACTGTACATGAATGACGGCACGCTGGACCACGCGCTGAAATCCCGCAGTCGGCTTCGCATCGTCGGCACCGTCAGCCACGAGGTTTTCGAATTCAGTCTCGAGATAGTTGACGAGGCTGCCGCGCAGCTTGGCGAGATCGACGCTGCAGGCGCGCATCACGGCGGCCGCATCGGTGTCGTCGATCAGCGAAAGCAGCAAGTGCTCGAGCGTCGCGTACTGATGATGCCGCTCGTTCGCTATCGCCAGCGCGCGGTGCAGGGATTGTTCAAGGCTTTGAGAGAAAGTCGGCATTCGCGTCCCTTATGGCCCCCGCCACTTCATTCGATCGATTTAGTTCCTGCAACCTATTCGTGTCTCGCCTGTCACAGCCAGTTCCCGCATTTGCGAGACTCAAATGCTACTTCTTTTCCATCACGCATTGCAAAGGATGCTGATGTTTTCGCGCAAAGTCCATCACCTGTGTCACTTTGGTTTCGGCGATCTCGTACGTAAAAACGCCGCACTCTCCGATCCCGTGATGATGAACATGCAACATGATCTCCGTCGCCGCTTCAATGTCCTTCTGAAAGAATTTCTCAAGAACGTGAACGACGAATTCCATCGGCGTGTAGTCGTCGTTAAGAATCAAAACGCGATACAGATTGGGGCGCTTCGTCTTGGGCTTGACTTTGGTGATAACGGACGTTCCGGGGCCGCTTCCGCCGGACCGCCCATCGTCCTTGGCCGCCCGTGGTAGAAATCTCGCAGGCTGGCGATCGGAGGGCCGATCGGGCGCAATCGGGTGTGGAGATGGGAACAAGCGAAATGGTGAATGTGGCATGGCTTGAGAGTCGAATTCCCCGGAAGCGTTCGTCCGCAAACGCCGCATAATTGTCGGCACCGCATGGTGAATATGGGTCGCGCATGGGCCGCCCGCAAGCGGGCTGCGTG
>JAPLPA010000126.1:0-1985 GCA_026400415.1 Afipia sp.
GTATAACCGCATTAGTAGTGTTTGGAATAAAATTCCATCTTGAAAAAACTATACAAAAAGCTCCTGACGTATGGATCACCATTCCGGCACCGCCGATGATGAGTGATGTCGTCGGTGACGACTTTCAGTCAACTGACGAGAAATTTCAGGAACTACTGCGCAAAAGGACGGTCTGGCAGACCGTGGTGTCTCAAGTATACGGCGCGTCGAATTCCGTGGGGATCGACCTACCGTATCTTGGGGTGGATACGTTTTTTGAGAATGGTCTGACTAATTCCGATGAAGGCATTCAAAGCATCCGCAGAAATCGTGAAAAGCTCTTTGTAAGGTTCCGCACAAAGAGCCTTCAAGGTGATGCAGCGCGACGATTTGTAGAAACGGTCAAAGGAGTGATCACTGAATGCCGAGCTCCTTAAAACGCGTGGTAGGAAACTCGCGGCCGATATCAGCCGTTCCAGCTCTTAAACTGGTCTGGCTGAATGTCGGGGCGGAACAGCTCAACACGCGGTTGCTTCGCGATTTGCCGATACAGACGACCTTCGGTGAAATCGTATTGTCTCAAGATATTGCTAGGCTGTACGGGGTCGGGACACACCTCTCGCAGGACTCCGTTTTTGAAAATCACGTAGAAACTAGGATAGCTTGTAGGCGGCGGCCTCGTTACGTGCCTCTTGTTGTACGCCTAAAGTTGAAATCTCAAGAAAACGAATGAGCGCCTTCAGGCGCGCTGCGATGGTCGAACGAATTTTATAAAGATCACCGCCCCCCTGAGATGGGAGGCGTTCCAAAAGCTCTATAATATCGTCCTTCCCAGTGCCAAACGCATTGATCTCATGCGCTAGTTCAGTCAATTCGTTTGTCTTGACCGTCAGCTCCGCCGTCAAAGAGGCAAGAAGTTCTTCTTGTTCTCTCAATTTATCAGCAATGTATTCTGTCGCCATACCCTTTTCGAAAAGCTCAAAGGTTCGCTCCCTCCGCTCTTTTATGAGCGCGATATTTCCTTTCAACACAGCGATTTCAGCTTCTGTGGCCGTTCGTGCGTCCGAATCCGAGCTAGGCTGAAGTATTTTTGCGAGGTCGATTTCCTGCACGAAGGTCAGGAAAGATAGTTCGAAATCAGCGTATCTCCACCTTTTTGCGCTACATCCGAGTTTACGCTTAGCGTTGTCGCAAACGAGGTACTGCCCACCTTTAGGTGAAGAGCCTTTGTTTTCGAACACAACGGTCCCACCACAGTGTCCACACTTAGTCATTCCGGAAAACAAGTTCGATACGTACTTGCCCTTTCTTCCGCCGCCGCCTGTACGCCTTTGAGCCCGCCCCGTCTGCGCCTTGAAGAAAGTCGCGTCGTCAACCACGCGAGGAAAGTAGTTGAGGATCGGTTCCCCGTCCTCAACACGTTTGTTACTCCGCAAAGTGTGTGGTTGAAACTCGCCAAGCACGGCGCGGCTGTTCAATATTTTAACAACGTACGACTTTCTCCATCCATTGGATTTGCCGAACGGGCTGATGCTCTCCGAGTTTAAGCGGGAGGCAATCGCCGAGGCGCCTATTCCGTTTGCTGCCTCGTGAAAAATTCGCCTCACGAGCTCCGCGCGATCCGCCCGGAGTTCGTAGGTCTTTCTAGAGTCTGAAAGCTTGAGCCAACCTGGGCAAAGCGCCGTCATCGGCTTAAGAGCCTTTGCGTCAACGCGCTTATTCTTCCATGCCGCGCCGACACGGAAGCTTTTATTCTCCGATTCTTCGTTTGCAACGTTCAGCTTTATCAGCGAGACGATCAGTTCACCGATGTCGGTGTTTCCAGACCGATACACGTGCTTGTCCGCCAACGTTACTAGGTTGATTCCCGCCGCCAGGATGCGGAGAAAAAGCGCCTGCGCGATCTCTGGCTTTTGCCTGGAAATGCGGTCAAGCGACTCCACTAACAGGTACGAACCGCGCGGCACCCTCCCGCTTTCTGCAGCCGCCAGAAACTTTCCCAGCGC
>JAPLPA010000126.1:2042-2964 GCA_026400415.1 Afipia sp.
CCCTCAGAAATGTTCCGCCCTTTGAATGCGGAAATGCCGATGTCCTCCAATTGCGCGTCCCCGGCGAGGACCAATTCATGTTGGTCCGCATACTCCGCGGAGGCGTTCAGCTGCCGTCTACGGCTATCGCCCTTTAGCTGAATGTCTGAGGACATTCGCAGATACGAATAGGCCATGGGCTGCGGTTTTGATGGCTCTGTCATTGTCCGTTTAGGTCATAAATCAATGGTACACGAGATATAACCCAATAGACCGCCCGGTTAAATAGGACACAATATCCTGATACCGAGGACCATTAATTAGAAATAATGGTCTCCACTATCTTGATGAGCGGGCCGCCCGGCGCGGGCAAGTCGATGCTCGCGGCGCGGCTGCCGACGATCCTGCCGCCGCTGTCGCCGGCTGAATTGCTCGAAGTCTCGATGATCGCGTCCGTTGCCGGCGAGCTTCAAGGCGGCGCACTCACCAACAAGCGGCCGTTCCGCGCGCCGCATCATTCCGCCAGCATGGCGGCGCTGGTCGGCGGCGGATTGCGCGCCAGGCCCGGCGAGATTTCGCTCGCGCATAACGGCGTGTTGTTTCTGGACGAGTTTCCCGAATTCGAGCCGCGCGTCCTCGATGCGTTGCGTCAGCCATTGGAGAGCGGCGAAGTCGCGATCTCGCGCGCCAACCATCGCGTCACCTATCCGGCACGCTTCATGCTGGTCGCCGCGATGAACCCGTGCCGCTGCGGCCGCGCCACCGAGCCGGGATTTTCCTGCAAGCGCGGACCCAGCACCCGCTGCGCCGCGATGTATCAGGAGCGGTTGTCCGGCCCGCTCCTTGACCGCATCGACCTTGCGATTGATGTGCCGGCCGTCACCGCTTCGGATCTCATCCTGCCGTCGCCATCGGAAGGCAGCCGCGAAGTCGCCGCCCGCGT
>JAPLPA010000328.1 GCA_026400415.1 Afipia sp.
AACGCATAAGGCGGCAGCAAAGCGAGAGGTCTTCGAAGAAACCGGCTTTGAAGTGACCGTTCATGAATTTCTTGGGAAATTGAAATATCGCGTCGGCGGCAGAGTGAAAGTGGTCCATTTTTGGCGGATGGAAGCTTTCCTAAAAGTCGGCCAGCCCCTGGACGATGTTCGGGATTTGGACTGGCTGCCACTTCCAGTGGCGCTGAAGCGATTGACCCGATCCCACGAGCGGGAGTTTCTTGCTGAAAACGGACCGCTTGCCGAAAAGGTCAGAAAGCAGAGTAACGTCCATATCGATAATGCACGTTCGCGACGGAGCGCCAACAATCCGACGACCTCTGAAAGATCGAAAAGCCGACTGAAAGCCGGGGATCCGGCGTTCGTAAAGCGTACGGCCGGCCACGAAGGAAAACTCAGGAGAAGCGACCGGAAACATCAAGGTGAAACCCAGCAGACGCTTTGGAAGTTCTTATTATTGTTTTGGAAAAGATTTTTGGGCGCGGGCTGATACTTTGACGCACATTTCAAAATAGCTGTGGCGGCTCAACAATCTGTCATAAAATTGTCATATAACATTCGAAATCACGTATGGTCTTCGATCGGCTCAATTGATAGTTTCCAGCTGAATTCCAGATGTGAGTGTCAGTATGTCAAAAGTAAAAAAGAAAATTGAAGCGTTGCTTAAGCGCGTGCGCAAGCTCAACGAAAAAATCAAAAAACTGCGAACGGCAAGTGCCAAAAAGGCGAAAAAGAAGAAGCGTGCCAAACCTTCAGTGAAAAAGAGGGCCGGATCCAAGAAAAAATCGGGAACAACAAAAAAACGGTCTTCTAAGCTCAATTTGCGCGGAAACGGATCCAAAGCAGGACTGATCAGTGCAAACCAGACCGCCCCGAATGGTGAAGCAATTCGCACTTCATAAGGCCGCTAAACGGCTTGTGCGTGCGTGATCGATTGATACGGTCGATCGACGATGAACATGTAGCAGGTTACTTAGATTCTCGCGTGCAGGCACATCTGCAATGTTCGATACAAGAATCTTGGAAGAAGCTCTATGGCGAGGGCGGAACCTGAGGCCCAAAATACATTTTTTCGGGTGGTAAAACCATTCGATAAATTTGACTTCGCGGCTCATCCCACGATTCAAGTTCACTTCCGCATCCGACGCATCGGAAAATACCAATTGAACCCGGTAGCGTTGTTGATTGAGCTCGCTTGTAGGACGTGCCGCATTTGCACGTAATCTCGGAAATGATCATCCGCAACTCCAAATCTTTCACCTTTTTTTATAGCACAACGTGAACAATCAAATTGATCAAGAACAATCGCGGCACCTTTTACGAATTTCCAACTTTGGGCAAAGCCTTCATTTAGCCCCTTATAGTTCACGTCACTGTTATCGGATGTTGCTATGCGCTCTCGGAAGCATTCTGAGAGGATTGAAATGAAATTGTCATACGATTCGCCGACACTCGCCAAGCTACGGCATGTCTTGGATGATGTTTTGACTGATCAGCGTTTTTTAGATTGTGAATCGGTTTCTGCTCTGGAGGTCGCTGAACATATTTTGGCGCGTGCAGCCACCGGTGAAAGGAATTGGGAAGAACTGAAAAATTCCGCACTCTTGTTGCTGCAAAGAAAAGCCGCCTGATCTGAAAGTGTCTGGTACCCCATCATCCGACGCTTTCGGCGCAAAGCCGTCTCGCTCTCAACCGCGAGGCGGCTTTGTCGATATCTCTATAACGCACTTACCGCGGTTCATAGAGTTGCGATCAATATCAGGCTGTCACGAGATATTCGTCGCCATCGCATATTTGAACGCAACCGCTTGCGTCAATAGCCCTGCGCCGGAGAATATCATGATGGACGTATCCTTACTGAACTCGTCAAATCCAGCTCGACAAGCTGCGGATGCTTCTTTTTCGGTTGTGTGCATCTTTTCGCTGCTTGGCTTAGCGACCTCATTGATTGTTCTCAGTGCCGATCGGTCAATGGCACTTTCCGCGCTCCAGCGGTTTTAGCTGGGTGCGTGTCTTAAAGTTCTGTTCAGTGTTGTGAGAGTTAAAGCGCCGTGCTGACCGATAAAGGGTGCGCTCTAACTTGCATCAGCTCAGTGGTCATGAAGAGTCACGTGGCAGTCACAAAATCTTCCGCAGGGAGTCAAAGAACGCACGCACTCTCCGAAGTGATTCGGAGGGGGACGTTCGATGCAATGGATAAATCACAAAAACGTCGGACTTACGCGCCGCCGCTTTCTCGCAAATTCAATGTCGCTAGCAGGCGCTGGCGGGCTCGGTGCAATAGCCAGGCCATATCTGAGCCGCGCCGCAGATCGGCCAATCATATCAGGCGGACTACAATCCGGTGATGTGACGCAAGACTCCGCAGTTGTTTGGGCGCGCACCGATCGTGCCGCGCGTATGCATGTTGAGTTTTCTACCGTCGAGAGTTTCAAAAGTATTATCGGTTCGATGTCAACCGACGCAGTGTCCGATACCGATTTCACTACAAAAATCCTCGCCAAAGATCTTCCAGCCGGGCAGGATATTTTCTATCGCGTTAAGTTTCACGATCTCGCTGAGACCAACATTTCAGGCGACATGCGGGTCGGTCATTTTCGCACCGCGCCTGCCGACAACCGATCGATATCGTTCACCTGGTCAGGCGACACGGCAGGGCAAGGTTGGGGCATTGATGTGGATCGAGGAGGTATGCGGACGTATCGCACCATGGCCGGCAATGATCCAGATTTCTTTATCCATTCAGGCGACACAATCTATGCCGATTGCCCAATCGAGCGTGAACTGCTGCTTCCCGGCGGCGGTATTTGGCGGAATATCGTCACTGAGGAGAAATCCGTCGTGGCACAAACGCTTAGTCAGTTCCGTGGCAACTACAAGTATAATCTACTCGATGAGCACCAGCGCGCATTCAATGCCCGAGTACCAATTTTCGCGCAATGGGACGATCACGAAGTCACCAACGACTGGGCGCCACAAGGCACGGTCGATGCCGCAGGATTTACGCCAGACGGACAATCAAAGCTCGTAATGCGCGCACGCCGTGCTTTTCACGAGTTCATGCCTATCCGGCCGACCGCAGAAGAAGAAGGTCGCGTATATCGAAAAATTGGCTACGGGGCACTGCTAGATGTTTTTCTTCTCGACATGCGAAGCTATCGTGACTCCACCTATAACTTGCGCGACAGCGACTCGCGATCGGCCTCGTTGTTAGGATCGTCGCAGCTTGCTTGGTTAAAGCGTGAATTGGCAGCCTCTAGCGCGACTTGGAAGGTGATTGCGGCTGATCTGCCAATTGGATTAGTTAGTTTGGATGCCGTAGCACTTGGCGATGGGCCGCCGGACCGCCGCGAGAACGAGATCGCAGATCTTCTCTCATTTATAAAGCATTCCAGCACCAAGAATACCGTCTGGTTGACCGCAGACATGCATTACACGGCTGCGCATCACTACGATCCAAATCGCGCTGTTTTTCAGGATTTTGAGCCGTTCTGGGAATTTGTGTCGGGGCCGCTTCATGCAGGCACTTGGGAACCCGGCCAACTCGACAATACTTTTGGACCTGAGGCTGTTTATCAGAAGGGTTGCACGACCAAACAGGGTGAGAACCTAGCGCCCTGTTTCGGTCTTCAATTCTTCGGTAGGGTTGATATTGATGGCCGAACGCAAGCAATGACGGTAACTCTCAAGGATGTCGATAACCAGAATCTTTGGTCCATCGAGAT
>JAPLPA010000553.1 GCA_026400415.1 Afipia sp.
CCAGTCGTGATCTCTGCTCTCCAGCTGCGCGCGGCGCGCGCTTTATTAAACGTCGACCAGCGCAACCTTGCGAAAATTTCCGGCCTTTCGGTTCCGACTATCCAGCGCATGGAGACAAGTGAGGGTGTCATCCGCGGTAACGTGGATTCGCTGATGAAGATTGTAACAGCCCTTGAAATCGCAGGCATCGAATTAATTAACGAAGGCGCTTCGAGCATGGCGGTTGGTCGGGGTGTCAGGCTGAGGGAGCGCGCCGAGCAGGCTGACGCGCCGCGCAGTCGATACCCTCGTGGACCGGCCCGCAAAAGCGGCGGCAGAGTTCACACAGCCCGCTAGATTTCTTCCGATCCTTCCGCCTTGGTTTTCCAGAGCATCGCGATGATCGCGCCTTTGCAGCGCGGCAGCAGGGTCAGCGTGAGCGCGAGGACAAACAACGGATAGATCGTAAAGCCGACCCAGGGCGGCGGCGCGTAAAGCTCTTCGATCAACAAGATGAGCGGCACAATGATATGTCGGACCACCAGGATCGTCAGCCACGGGGCCGCGTCGTCCGAGCGGTAGTGGCCGTAACGCTCGCCGCAATCCGAGCATCTCTGAACTACCTTCAGGTAGCTGCTGAAGAGCCGGCCCAGACCACACCGCGGGCACCTTCCGAGCAGGCCCCTCACGGCGGCGCCGAACGCGGGGTCACTCATGTTGGAAAACTTTTCAAGCTGCGGCATCCCTATAAATTCCTGCCGAGCAGAACCATGTTCTGAAAGCTGTAGCCGAGCTTGTCGTAAAAGCCGAGCACGGAGAGGGTGGTAAATCGCACCTGTAAGGCAACAGCCCCGGCCCCGCGCCCGCGTAGCCAGTTCTCTGCTGCAACGATGGTGGCCCTGCCGTGGCCATGGCGTCGCGCCGGCTGATCTACGCAAATGCCGTAAATCCAACCCTGATGGCCGTCATACCCGACCGTCACGCTGGAGATCAGCGCACCGCTAATTTTACCCAACAAGATTGTCGAGGTCGGATTCTGCCAGGTCATTTCGATGAAATCGAGCGTCCCGCGCACGCCACGGAATACATCATACCGCTCCCACAGCGCCGCTAGCGCCTGTCGGTCCGCCTCGGTGATCTCAGAAATGAGCAGCTCGGTTCGGACAACTTCCTGAACGTCTGTAGCGGACATTCCGCAATCTCCATGCGCCCGGCGCAGACAGCGCCAACTGCCATAAATGATATCTAATACATCACTAGTAAACCTTGTAACATAATTTATATGGTGCTATCCCTAACGTCAATGCAGGGTCATGCCCAACCTCTGCAGTTGCGCGGCGGCACGGCGGAGATTCAGAAATGCCTGACTTGATCCCTGGCGTGCCGCCCCTCGCAGCTCTTCTCGGCCGCTGCCCGCGTTGCGCCAAAGGCAAACTCTTCAACGGCTTTCTCAAACTCAACAAAACCTGTTCGGCTTGCGGGCTTGATCTGGCCTTCGCTGACGCGGACGACGGCGCGGCCGTTTTCATCATGTTGATCGTCGGCGGACTGGTCGTCGGCGCCGCGCTGACTGTCGAGATTAAATACGAGCCACCCTTCTGGGTTCACGCGGTCATCTTTCTCCCGCTGATCCTCGTGCTCTCCCTCGGCGCGTTGCGCCTGCTCAAAGGCCTCACAACCGGCCTGCAATATCGTTACCTCGGCAACCCGGATTCACGAAGAGGCCGCGGCCCGCTTCACTGACTCGGCAAACCCTGCGTTTAGTTTTCCACGAATTATTCGGAGTTTCACCCATATAACAAACCGGCGTTAGAAATGCCGACAATGGAGCAAAGCTGATCGGGCTCGAATATGCCGCGACCGTTCACTGGTATCTATTGTCGCACCAACTCTATGAGCATGCCGTTCTGGA
>JAPLPA010000256.1 GCA_026400415.1 Afipia sp.
GCATTCGCAGCCAGCGCGAAGCAGGTGAAGAAATTGCCGGAACCGATCCGGGCGCGCCCAGCTTGCCGCGTTTGGGGCGCAAGATGATTTGGACCACGATCATCTCAGCAATCCTCTATGGTGCAATGGCGTTTCTCTATGCGCGAGGATATCTCGGCATCGAAAGGCTGTCGAAGATGATGGGCTTGCCATTTTAGCGCAAAAAAAGAGCGAGACCGAAGTCCCGCTCTCAAACTTGTGTCGACCCTATATTTTCCCCGTAAAGGTTGGATTTATCCTTGATTGAACGGGGCGACGCTGCTTTTGCGCGCCAGGGCTCCTCCCGAGACTTGGACCACCAGACGATGCGAATGAACGCATCGGCCTGAGGGCGTTGTCTAGCCGAACGATTTCGCCTTGTCACGTTTTTCGGCAACGATTGTCTACATTTTTGGCGGCGCACAAAATATTCGGTCGCGCGCCCTTACCCCGGTAGGGATTGATTAAAGGTAGCGGGTGTTTGTAGATCGAACGCGGGGTCGCGCGCGGATTTGAGGTCAGCACTCGGGTATCGACTCAATCGGACGCGGACATTAAGTAGGGTCGTGAAGCGGGACGTGAATTCGATGCGCCGGCAGTTCGGGAAATTTTTTCCTGTCGTCATCATAGCGATATGGGTGCAGGTTTTCGCACCTATCGGCGCATATTGGACGATGGCGGCGGCGATGGACCCGTTCGGGTCTGCACCGATTTGCTCCCCTTCATCAGCCGCCAAATCAGGTCAATCGGCTCCGGACGGTCAGCAGCAATCTCATGCAGATTGCTGCCAACTTTGCGTCATCGCACATAGCAGTGCGTCACCGCTCACATCTCCTGAACCGATCGTTGCGACGACCGTTCGTTCCGCGCAGCAGATCGTTTGGCTCGACCGGCAATTTGACTTGCCGCCCACCGAGCGCGACTCGCCCGCACAAGCCCGCGCGCCACCTTCTTATTCCTGAGTGAACTGTCCGTAGCCGGAGCGGCATGCGTGCCGTTGCGGCCAATCGCATGCGTGGGGCTGCTTTCGGCAGCCATCAGGAATTTTCCGTGTACCGAAGACGAGCCATTTACAACGCGAGCACACTTGCGCTTGCCGGTGGGTTTGCGGAGTGGCAGGTGAACCTGGATATCCGTCGATGCTGCGGCAAATCAAAAGAAGAAGCCAAAGCGCAAGCCTGCTGTTTCGTCCGCGGCGACCGACGTATCAACGCGGACGCTGCCCGTGGTCGAGGTGCGCACCGATCGGATCGGGGCAGGTGATGTGCCGCCGATAAAGCAGAAATATCAATTGCCGCAGACGGCGGAGAGTCAAACCGGCGATCAGATTCGCGAGCGGGTGAATGCAGTCGACACGACAGACACGATCAAATACATGCCGAGCCTTTTCGTGCGGAAACGAAACTACGGCGACAACCAGTCGGTGCTGGCGACGCGCACCACGGGGCTTGGCGCAAGTGCGCGAAGCCTCGTCTATGCCGACGACATTTTGCTTTCATCGCTGATCGCCAACAACAATACGCTCGGCGTGACGCAATGGGGCTTGATAGCGCCGGAAGAAATCAAGCTGGTGGATTTTCTCTATGGACCTTTTTCGGCGGCCTATCCCGGCAACTCGGAGGGGGGCGTCTTACTATTCACCACGAAGATGCCGGAAAAATTTGAGTTTACCGCGAAGCAGACCGAAGCTTTCCAGACCTTTGACTTTTACAAGACCAGCAAGACGTATGGCGCGCATCAGACAAGTCTCAGCGTGGGCGACAAGAAGGACCGCTTTTCGTATTTCATAAGCGCAAATTATCTGAACAGCGATACGCAGCCGCTGGGCTGGGTGACGACTGCGACAATTCCTGCGGGCACGACCGGAACTATTCCGCAATCCAGCCGCGTTCCGGGAACCGCCGCAAACGTCGTTGGCGCGAGCGGGCTGATGCACAGCGAGCAGGAAAACATCAAAGGCAAATTCGCCTATGAGTTGACGCCGTGGGTGACAGCGACCTACACGATCGGACTCTGGAACAACAATCAGATATCGAACGTGCATTCGTATCTCAGCGCCACGGCAACCGGCGCGCCGACCTATGGCGGCGTGGCGGGCTTTGCGAGTGGCCGGTTCAACTGGGATCAGACGCGTCTTGCGAATGCCGTGTCGCTGAAATCCGACACCAGAGGCCTGTTCGACTTCGATCTCTCCGTTTCGCATGTCGATTTTCTACGCGACACCCAGCGCCTGCCATTCGGCGTTCTCACAGGAACGACGTTCACGCAATACGGACGAGTCGCGCGCCTCGACGGCACAAACTGGACCAATGGCGACGCGAAAGGCATCTGGCGGCCGAGCGACACCCACGAAGTCAGCTTCGGCTTTCACGCCGACCGTTATGTTCTCAACAACCCGACCTATAAGACGGCTGACTGGCTCAGCGGGCCGGACTCTTCAAACGAACTTTACTCGGCGAGCAAGGGCGTGACGCGCACACTCGGGATCTGGGCGCAGGATGCGTGGCGGTTCGCCCCGCAATGGAAGCTGACGACAGGTGTACGTCTGGAAGACTGGCAGGCCTATGATGGTTTTAACCTATCCACCACCACGGTCGCGGCGACAGGTGCCATCAGCAGCACCGTGCCCATCAACCAACCGTCATTGGGCGCGCAGCGTGCCTCACCAAAATTGTCGCTGGCATTCGAACCAAATCAGGATTGGCTGGTGACAGCTTCGTTCGGAGCGGCGTCGCGCTTTCCGACGGTCGCCGAGCTTTACCAGATCGTTGCGTCTGGCGCGGTATTCGCGGTGCCGAATCCCAATCTGAAACCCGAAGACGTTTTTAGCGAAGAGATCGCTTTCGAGCGGCGCTTTACCGATGGCAAGGTCAGGCTGTCGTTCTTCTTCGAAGATGGCCGCAACACGCTTGTATCGCAGCTTGCCGCGACAAAGGACTCCAATGGAAATTCGGTCAACGCGTCCTTTGTGTCGAATATCGACAAAACGCGCACCCGCGGCGTCGAACTTGCCGCGCAGAAGAACAACGTGCTGTTCGATCGGCTTGAAGTGTTTGGAAGCATAACCTACACGGACGCGCGCATCGTCTACGATCCGACGTTTGTCAGTACAGTAGGCGGCACGTCGGCGAACGGAAAATACCTGCCGAACATTCCGCCGTGGCGTATCACCGCGGGCGCAACCTATCGTCCCGACGATATGTGGTCACTCACCGCTGCCATGCGCTATGCAAGCAAGCAGTATTCGACGCTCGACAATACCGACACGGTCAACAACGTGTATCAGGCGTTCGATTCCTACACCGTCGTCGACCTGCGCGTTCAGCGCAAGGCCACCGAGAATGCGACCGTCAGTTTCGGCATCGACAATGTCAACAATGCGAAATACACGCTGTTCCACCCATTTCCCCAACGCACGTATGTCGCCGACGTCCGTGTGAAATTCTGACGATAGAAAAGAGCCAGACATGAAAAAAATGTTCAGAGTATTCGCCGTCGCTGCAACCGCGCTGTTGCTGACCGCGCCTGCGTTCGCTCACGGTTTCAAAGTTGGCGACCTAACCATTGGGCATCCGTGGACCCGAGCGACGCCGGGCGGAGCAAAGATCGGCGGCGGTTATTTGTCGATCACCAATGAGGGAAAGACGCCGGAGGCTGCCGGTCACGGTGAGATCCATGAGATGAAAATGGACGGCGGCGTCATGACCATGCGGCCTTTGGCGGGCGGCATCGAGATCAAGCCCGGCGAAACCGCCAAGCTCGCACCGGGTGGATATCATGCGATGTTCATGGACCTTAAGGAGCCGCTCAAGGAAGGCACGCTTGTCAAAGGGCAGCTGCAGTTCGAGAAGGCCGGCAAGGTCGATGTCGAATTCAAGGTCGAATCCATCGGTTTTACTGGCGAAAAATCCGGCGGTGCGATGGGCGGAATGCCGATGGATCACAAGCACTAGCACCATGATCCAGCCCTTGTGTTTTGGCGGGACTTCCGGTTTCAGTGACAGGCCTCGAATACCCTCCGATTCACGAGTTGACCCATGCGGCTGACGCGCTTCTTTCTTCCCATCCTTAAAGAGACTCCGAAAGAAGCGGAGATTGTCTCGCATCGCCTGATGCTGCGCGCTGGCATGATGCGCCAGGAAGCGGCTGGCATCTATGCGTGGCTGCCGCTGGGTTTCCGCGTGCTGAAAAAGATCGAGCAGATCGTGCGCGAGGAGCAGGATCGCGCCGGTGCCATCGAGCTTCTGATGCCGACGTTACAGCTTGCGGATTTATGGCGCGAGAGCGGACGCTACGATGCTTACGGCCCGGAGATGCTGCGCATCGCCGATCGTCACAAGCGCGAGTTGCTGTACGGGCCCACTAACGAGGAAATGATCACCGAGATTTTTCGCGCTTACGTAAAATCTTATCGCAGCCTGCCGCTCAATCTCTACCACATCCAGTGGAAATTCCGCGATGAACAACGTCCGCGTTTCGGCGTGATGCGCGGGCGCGAATTTTTGATGAAGGATGCGTATTCGTTCGACATCGACGAGGCGGCTGCGCGGCTGTCCTACAACCGCATGTTCGTTGCGTATCTGCGAACCTTCGCCCGCATGGGCCTCAAAGCCATTCCGATGCGCGCCGAGACTGGCCCCATCGGCGGCGACCTCAGCCACGAATTTATTGTGCTCGCGGAGACCGGCGAGTCCGCCGTGTTCTGCAACAAGGACGTGCTTGAGCTGCCGGTGCCGGATGCGAGCATCGACTACAACGGCGATCTGTCGCCGATCATCAAGCAGTGGACCGATTTGTACGCGGCCACCGAAGATGTTCACGACGCGGCGCGCTATGAGAAGGAAGTGCCGGAGAACAAGCGCGTAAATACGCGCGGCATTGAAGTCGGCCAGATTTTCTATTTCGGCACGAAATATTCTGACGCGATGCAGGCGAAAGTGTCTGGCTCGGATGGCGTCGAAGTGCCGGTTCACGGCGGCTCATACGGGGTCGGCGTTTCACGTTTGGTCGGCGCTATCATCGAAGCCTGCCACGATGAGAACGGCATCAAGTGGCCGGAGGAGGTGGCACCCTTCAAGGTGGCGATCCTCAATCTCAAACAGGGCGCGGAGGACACCGATGCGGCTTGCGAGAAAATGTATGCCACACTCGCAGCATCGAACGTCGATGTGCTCTACGACGATACAGATCAGCGTCCCGGCGGCAAATTCGCCACCGCCGATCTCATCGGCATTCCATGGCAGGTTCTGGTCGGCCCGAAGGGGCTTGCCGAGGGCAAAGTCGAAATCAAGCGACGC
>JAPLPA010000204.1 GCA_026400415.1 Afipia sp.
AGGCGAGGGCCGCGAAGCTTTCACCTGAAAAACGAAGCGAAATTGCCCGCAAGGCTGCTCAAGCTAGGTACGGAAAACGTCCATAGCTTTTGTGAGTTTGATTGCCGACAAAAGATGAGTTCCCGCCATTGCTGCCTTCTGGGCTGCATAAAATGAGCGAGGCCGACTTAAAGAAACTGACCGTGGATGCCTTCCCGCTTTCGGGGAGACGCGCTGCGCTTTGGAACAACGTAACAGCCTTTGTCGCACATCTGAAACGGCACAAACTGGCTTGCGATATCTGGATTGATGGCAGTTTTTTAACCCAGAAAATTGACCCAGATGACGTCGATTTCGTTCTAGATTTTGCAATTCAAACGATTGAAACCGCGACGCCCGCGCAGGAAGATTTTTTGCACCAAGTAGGTAGCCACGCATTTTACGCAAACGAGAAGCTTCACAGCTTCATCATGTTTCATGCGCCAATCATACACGGCCAGCATGCAGAAGGCGTCCGCTTGCATGGCCAATGGATGAGTGATTTCGGTATCAGTCTTGTGAAGAAAACCCCAAAGGGCATTGCTCTATTGGAGGTGCGCTGATGAGCAATTTACGCGGGCTTCTGGACAAACTAAGCGACATTGAAGCTACAATTACCAAGACTGAGCGCGAGGCTACAAACCCAGAGTCTCTGGCTACGCGGCTTGCTTTGCAGTCGCTTGAGTCTCGACGGGATATGCTTCGATCAGAAATGGCAGAAGTAACTGAGCGGAATTTTGTTGAGGTTTGTGACTACAGAATAATCCCAGAAAATGCCGATTCTTATGCGCTATCTGCCGTATCAGCGGCCCTGCACGACTTCCAGGATTTAGTCACTCTCATTTTCTCTTCCATCGTATCTGCAAAGCCAAAAGTCAGCGCAAAAGTCACTGCGGACATAGTTCAAAAGACTCAATTCGATTTTGGGTTCTCCTATTCGGGATCTCTTGGAATCGTTCTGACGGTCCCCAACGAGAGGCTGTTGCTCGTCGACTCCGATCTCGATCAGGCTGTGGGTGCCGTATTCTCGCTAATGAAAATAACGACGCCTGACGCTGTAAAAGATGCGGCCCACGTTTACGGCATCCCCGTTGTTAAGAAGCTTCACCACTTCGTAAAAACGCACAGCCAGAACGGGATGAGCGCCGACATCAAATGGGTCAGAGGTGAAACGGTTCGTAGAGAAGTCGTTTCTCAGGCACCCGAGATGGCTGAAATTCGTCGCATCATTGAGGAAAAGGCCGACACGGTTTCGGAGCCGTTGACGCTCACTGGCGAACTCGTTGGCTGGAACGTGCCGCGCCGGAGCTTTGTTATGGATTTTGCTGAAGCCAGACCCATTTCGGGCACATGGGCCGAGGACTTTGAGGGTGCGCTCCCGCGCAAGGTGCCTGCCAGATACGTCGCGCGGCTCACCAAGAAGACTACGGTCAAATATGCCGAGGATAAGGACCAGATTAGCTGGATTTTGAACGGCCTGACGGAGACAAAGGCCGACAAATAAACTGACCGAACTGCTTGACCGGTCAAGCATGAACCCCTATATTAGGGGAATGAACAGACTCGACAGATCGGCCCGCGCCAAAATCCTCCATTTGCTTTGTGAGGGTTCTTCTATCCGCGCCGTTACCCGTTTAACGGGCGCAAGCAAAAACACCGTCACCAAGCTTCTTGTCGATGCCGGACGTGCTTCGGCGGCCTACCAAGACCGCGTGCTTCGCAACCTTCCTTGCAAGCGCGTACAGGTCGATGAAATTTGGAGCTTCGTTTACGCCAAGGCGGGCCACGTAGCCTCCGCAAAGGCCGCTCCAATTGATAGCGGCGACGTTTGGACGTGGACTGCCATCTGCGCCGACACAAAACTGCTGGCGAGTTTCTATGTGGCGGATCGTGGTTTTCGGTCGGCAAGCGAATTTATGAAGGACTTGAAGAGCCGCCTTGCAAATCGGGTGCAGCTGACGAGTGACGGCCACCGCGCCTATCTGCAAGCCGTCGAAAGGCACTTTGGCGATGAAGTTGACTACGCCATGCTGGTTAAGCGTTACGGCAAAGATCAATCACCATCGCCCGAACGAAAATATAGCCCAGCCATTTGTCTCGGCGCGGAGAAGAAGCCAGTTACCGGCAATCCTGACCCGAAGCATGTCAGCACGTCTTTCGCGGAGCGGGCTAACCTAACGATGCGAATGAACATGCGCCGCTTCACGCGTCTGACAAACGGCTTCTCTAAAAAGATTGAGAACCATGCGTGCGCCATCGCGCTTCACGCCATGTTCTACAATTTCGTGCGAGTGCATCAGACGTTGAAAACAACGCCTGCAATGGCTGCGGGCGTCACGTCGCGGCTGTGGGAAATGGAGGACTTGGTGGAAATGATTGAAGCCTTTGAATCCCGCAATTCGGCTGTCACAAAGCGCGAAGATGCAGTTTTACTGTCTAATTCAAACTGACCCACTACCCAAAAAACACAAGAACATTTCAAGAACAAAAGTGCCGCAGCCGTCCAACTATTGAAATCCGAGCAGTAGCGGGAGGAAAATCAACAGCCGATCAGGGCTTCGCGGCCTTGCAGACCGGGTTGTAGGCCCAGTTGCGGTCAAGCCCGACGACACACCATTCGACGCCCGAGCCGAAGCCAGCGAAGCCGCCATCCTCGACGATGGAGTAATGGACTTCACGGGCGCGCCCGTCGCTCAACATGGCGCTGGCGGCACAGAAGCGGCGCGGAATACTTTGGCTGGCCCAAGCCCGAAACGCCACTTCATGGACGTCGGCAAAGCCGGTGATTTCGAGACTTGAATTCCAAAACTTGCTCTCTTTTTCGGCAAACTGGGACGAGATGGCGTGGAGCGCGTCGCCGCACTGGCCCATTTCGCCGTCGTACCGTGGGCCCGTCAGATAAACGCCGCGTTCGATGATATTGGCGGATTGCGCAGCCGGAACGAACGAAACAACGCTGGCGATGACGGCGATCGCCGCCATCAAGCTGAGTTTATGCAGAGCTGAAAAGATTTCACGCATTGAAGTATCCACCGCAAATCGTTGCGTGGAAGGTGCCGCCTCAAGGCCAAAGGGTCAAGTGCAGTCCGGCAACACTCCAGCAACACTTAGGAACTACCCCGCTTCGTTCGCCTCGGCATTCTTTCAATGTCCGACGGCCCGCTTTATGGTGAGCCCAGAGTCGTATGGAGAGCGCAATGCGGATCATGGTTTTGGCAGTTCTGGCTGCGACGTTCGGGACGGCTTTTGCTACGCCGTCACATGCGGGCACCCCGGCCTTCAAAGGCAACGACACCGGCGGCATCATCGCCTATTCGCTTTTCACCGATGGCGTGGATATCAAGGCGCTCGCCGTCAACCACTGTGCTAGCTATGGCAAGTCGGTGAGGCTGACCGGCGCACAGGCGACCTATGGCGGCTACATTTCGTTCGAATGCGTGTGGGTTCATCCCGGCTATGGTGACGCTCCGTTGCGGGCCGCATACTAAGCATCCGCGATGCGACGAAAACTTATCCGTTACGTCCTTCCGGTTTTTCTTCTCGCGCCGTTTTATGTTCCAACGCGCGCGGCGCCCGTCGAGATACCGAACCGCAAGCCTGGTCTCTGGGAAGTTAAAATCAATCGCAGCGGCGGACAGATACCTTCGCAGACAGTGCAACACTGCACGGACGCGACCACGGACAAGGACATGAGCGGCACTTTCGCTCCGATGACAAAAGACATGTGCTCCAAGCAGGACATGCAGAAGACCGCCAACGGCATGACAATCGATTCCATTTGCAACATCGGCGGCATGACGTCGGTCTCGCACATGGACGTCACAGGGGACTTCAATTCGGCCTACACCATCAAGATGACATCGCAGAACAGCGGCGGCCCGGCCGGAATGCCGCACGACTCCGCAACGACGATGGAAGCGAAATGGCTCGGCGAGTGCAAAGCCGATCAGAAGCCCGGCGACATGATCATGCCCGGTGGCGTCAAAATGAACATCAAGGACTTGCAGAAAATGCGCGACGCGATGCCGAAGCGGCAATGATGCTCTAGCGCGCTATTTTCCAAGGGTCGTATTTTTCCTTCGAATCCGGGATTTTCGACATCGCGGCTTTCGCGGCGGCATCTTCTGCTGCGCGGCGCTTCTGGACGTCTTCACCTTTCGGCGCGTTTCCGTCACCGGACGGGCGCGGTTTGCCCATTTGCGCGAACGCCTGCGTCGCGAGCAGCGTGACAAGAATCGCAGTCAAGATAGTTTTCATTCGACCCTCATTGAGCAGCGCACGAACAACCGTAGCATTTCCCCGAAATCAAAAAAGCCCGGCACCGGTCACAATTCTCAGAAGTTCGTGAACGCGAAATCGCTTAATCAACCCACACCGAAACGCTTTTCGAAGACCGCTATTGCGACAACGCCGCGACGATGCGTGCCCTCGCCGATCTTGCGATCGCCGTCCCACGCTTCGACTGCGAACAACACAATCTTTGGCGAAACTTCGATCACGCGCGAATTGAGATGAACCTCTCGTCCGACCGGCGTCGCGGCAAGGTGCTTCACCTTCACCTCCATGCCAACGCTGACATAACCGTCCGGCAATAATTTCGCGATGGAAGCGGTCGAAACCATTTCCATGTGCAGGATCATGATCGGCGTCGAATAGACGGCAGGCATGGTGCTGAGGAAATGTTGAACTGTCATGTCGTGCGTGACAGTGACGACTTTCTCGCCGGTCATGCCGACGCTGACTTTCTCAAGCACGTTCATCGAATGACTACTTCGCAGCGGCCTTGCGTTCGATGAATGTCTTGCCGCCTTTCATCTTGTGCGACAGCGGCGCTTCGTTGATCTGGATCACGACTGCTTCGGCATCGACGCCGAGATTCTTGACCAGCGCCTGCGTAATGTCGCGCATCATGCCGGCCTTTTGTTCGTCAGTGCGGCCTACCGCCATGCTCACTGTGATCTCTGGCATTTCGTCTCTCCCTTTTTCTGAAGTTTATTGTTTTGCCCACGGCACGTTATGGCGCGTGAGAATTTTTCGGACTTCTTCGACGAGCTTGCCTTCCGGCACGGCGACCTGCGCTTCGCCCTGCTGCTTTTGCAGAAATGCTTCACGGTCGCCTTCGTTGCTGCCTGCCTGTGCACCAAGAATCATGTCCTTGCTCTGCACGACGCCTTTGGCCTTCTCGTCGCCGCCCTGAATGACGACACATGGTGAGTTGCGCCGGTCGGCATATTTGAACTGAACGCCGAGATTGTTTTTCGGATTGCCGAGATAAAGTTCGGCGCGAATTCCTGCGTTGCGCAACGTCGCGACGAATTTCTGATATTGCGCGACGTCGTTGCGATCCATTACCAGCACGACGACGGGACCAAACTCAGGCTTGGTGTCGATCTTGCCGAGCATCGTGAGCGCGGCCTGAAGGCGCGACACGCCGATGGAAAAGCCAGTCGCGGGCACGGGCTCGCCGCGAAAACGCGAGACAAGTCCATCGTAACGCCCACCACCGCCGACCGAACCAAAGCGAACCGGGCGGCCCTTCTCGTCTTTGGTCTCCAGCAGCAATTCAACTTCGTAGACAGGGCCGGTGTAGTATTCGAGACCGCGCACGACGGAGGGGTCGATTTGGATTGAATTGGGATTGTGAGTAAAACGAACAAGTTTTCTTATCTCTTCGAGTTCGCTAAAGCCTGCATCGATTAAGTCCGACCAGCGCGAAGAAGAAATAAACCGTTGAAGATATTTTCTATAAACTTGGATCGAAAATGGCTTCTCCCAATCACGCGTGAAAAATTTATGAGCTGCGGCGAGAGCTTTAATCTGCTCGTCACTAAGAAGAGCGCCTTTTGTGAAGTCGCCCTTACCTTCTTCGCCTCCATCCCATCGACCATGACTAAGTAATTTGCGAATTTCTTCGACCGAAAATTTGTCTAGCTTATCGATTGCTCGCAAAACGCTAAGCTTTTGCTGATCGGCGATTCCTATCGACTCCATCACACCATCGAGCACCTTGCGGTTGTTCACCTTCACGACATACGAGCCGCGCGGAATGCCCAGCGCCTCCATCGTATCTGCCGCCATCATGCACATCTCGGCGTCTGCGGCAGGCGATGCGCTGCCGACCGTGTCGGCGTCGAACTGCATGAACTGGCGATAGCGTCCCGGTCCCGGCTTCTCGTTGCGATAGACATAGCCATAGCGATACGAACGATACGGCTTCGGCAGCGTTTCGAAATTTTCAGCGACGTAACGCGCCAGCGGCGCAGTCAGATCGTAACGCAGCGAAATCCACTGTTCGTCGTCGTCCTGAAACGAGAACACGCCCTCGTTGGGCCGGTCCTGGTCAGGAAGAAACTTTCCGAGCGCATCGGTGTATTCCATGGCCGGCGTTTCCACCGGCTCGAAACCGTAGCGCTCGTAAACCGCGCGGATTGTCTCGACCATCTGTCGCGTGGCCGCGAGTTCGGACGGCGTGCGGTCCACGAGACCGCGCGGCAAGCGAGCGCGCAGTTTCTGAGGCTTTTTGTGTTTGTCGGCCATGCGCGGTTGGTATCAGCCGACAAATCGGCGGGCAAGCAGAAGTGCCGTCAAATCGCGTGTTGTTCCTAGTTGACCAGCACCGCGCCATCACATCTCACGCCTGTCACCCACACGTCCGCCTGGCCCAAGCCCACGCCAAGCGATTGCAGCACAGAAGCCAGCAGCGTGTCGATGGACGCTGTCGCGCCGGAGATGATGCTCGTCACCAGCGGGCCGATGCCAGGTATCGGCAGGCCAAGCGGGCCGAGGTTCACGGTCAGCGAGAGATCGTTCAGCAGGCTCGACGTCAAAGACGACGTGTACGACGTGGTGTTCACAGTCTTCTTCGTTTGCGCCTGAATGTCCGAATAGCTGAAATTGACGCTTGTCGGCGACGTGTTCGCCATCGTCGCATGCGCACGGCCCGCGACCTGAATGATTCCGAGATTGACGATGTTCACCGCAGGCGGATTCGGTGCCGTGGAAAAATTCGTCATATTGGCCGCCGTCACATTGCCGATCCACGCGTCGACGATCCCCGGCGAGACGCCAAGCTGCACGGACGAGGTGTTGACGTTGGGATAACCGCACGACACCGAATTGAGAGTCGCGGTCCCGGCCGCGATCTCGACATAGACCGGCAGGTTCACCACCGACACTGCACCTGAACCGACAAGCTGGACTTGAAGCAGGATGCGCGTCTGCGCGGTGTGAACCGTCGCACCCGCCGATCCAACCGTGACCCAACTTGTGCCGACCGGGCGCTCGCCGACAGTCGCCATCAACGTCACGCTTGCAATGCCGGGCAGCGCAAGATTCACATTCGCCGCAATCTGATTGGTGCCGTTGGCGAGCGCACCAGTTGCAGAGAGCATATCGAACGCGGACACACTGACGCCGGTTTTTGGTTTTTGCCCCGCGATCATGCTGCCATAGGGACCGGCGCTGATCAGCGAGCTCGGCGTGATGGTCTTGGTGATCCCTGCCATCGCCAGCGATACGTTCGCCAGCGCGGTTGTGGCGGCGTTCAGGCCATTCGCCGCGGTCTGCGCCGTGACCATTGCTGAAATAACATCGGCAACCTTCACGTTGCTGCTCAATAAGGAATCGTAGGTAATGCCGGTCAGGTTCGCCTTCGTCGCCAGCGCCGACATGAAATCGAAGGCGTCGATCTTGGCGTCGATCAGCGATTGGTAATCCATCGCCGACAGTGAAAGCGTGGTGTCAAGCATGCCACCGAGCAGCGCGTTTAAAAGCCCCCCATTGAGCGACACCAGACGCGAGCCGATGGCGAGACTCGCCAACTGCGTCGTCGTGGCGGTCGCAGTGGTGTTGATCGTGAATTGGCTCGCGTTCGTCAGCACGCGTCCGAAATAAAGCGGGGTCTGCGTCTGCATGGTGACGCGCACCGCGTTGGCGGGCGTAGCCGCCGCCACAAAGCGCTGCGATGTTGTAAGAGCAGCATTTGCGCTGTAGACGCCGGGCTCGACCGACACCAGCGAACTCGACGCGTAATTGTTCTTCGTCACGACGGCGGTTGCGGCTGCCGTCACATGTGCCAGGTCGCTGGCAGCAACAATGGCAGCAAGATCAGCGGCACTCTGCACCTTGCGGCGGTCTGCGAAAATGGTGCCGACATCGATGCCAAGCGCTGCGCATCCGACGACAAGTAGCATCACGCCCGCTGACATGATCGCGATGTTGCCGCGCTGGTCATAAGCGAAACGCCGGAGCAGCTTCTGCACGACAGCCTCCCAGAATATTTGTCAGTACCCACCGCGCGGGATCGCCGCCGTGCGCACGATGGTCGATGGCGGCGCGGGCACGAAGGATGGCAGCGAATAGATGAACATGTTCGACGCGTCGTAGTTGACGGTCACCAGAAACACATTGGTATCGGATGGCGACGTCGCGGCATTGACTGTGACGCGGCTAGCCGTGATCAGCGGATAGGAATTGACGTTGCCGGTCACGTAGGCGTTCGCCAGTGAGCTTCGTTCGGTCTCGCTCAATCCAGCGACCGAAGACCGCGCGGCTTCGGCGGCAAGCTGCTGGACGCCGTGAACAACCGCGAGGTACGAGCCGAACATCAAAATGCCGAACACGATCATCAGGAACGACGGCAGGATCATCGCGAATTCGACGGCGGATGCGCCGCCATCCTCAGCACGAAATTTTTTCAAAAGGCGCGATGCGTTTTTCATCGCCGCATCTGGCCATACAACCTTTAAGAGCGTATAAATTTAAATGCTACTATGAGTAGTACGATCTTGCTGACGTGATTGCGACTTTTACTTAGCGTCGACTGGCATCAGCGATGCGTTTCGGCGCGCTTTGGAAACTGATACGTTGCCCGCAACAAAACGCGCCTCCGTTGCCGGAAGGAATATACCTTGAACATTCAGCACCCCCGCGCACCAGTCGCGACGCCGAACGATCTTGACGCTTACTGGATGCCGTTCACCGCAAACCGCGCGTTCAAGCGCAGTCCGCGCATGGTCGTCGGCGCCAAGGACATGCATTACTTCGCATCCGACGGTCGCAGTATTCTGGATGGCGCATCCGGCATGTGGTGCACGAATGCCGGCCACGGCCGCGCACAAATTTCGGAAGCAATTTCGAAGTCTGCTGCGACTCTCGATTACGCACCGCCATTTCAATTCGGCCATCCGCAGGCGTTCGAACTTGCAAGCCGCATCGCAGATCTCGCGCCCAAGGGCCTCGAACATGTTTTCTTTTGCAACTCAGGCTCGGAAGCAGTCGATACCGCACTCAAGGTCGCGCTCGCCTATCACAATGTCCGCGGCGAGGCGTCTCGCACACGTTTGATCGGTCGTGAGCGCGGCTATCACGGAGTCGGCTTCGGCGGAATTTCCGTCGGCGGCATGGTCAATAACCGCAAGATGTTCGGCACGTTGCTAACTGGCGTCGACCATTTGCCGACCACATACGACCGCGAAAAAATGGCGTTCTCCAAGGGTGAACCGGAATGGGGTGCACATCTTGCGGATGAACTCGAACGCATTGTCGGCATTCATGGCGCGTCAACCATTGCCGCAGTCATTGTCGAGCCGATGGCGGGATCGACCGGAGTGGTCGTGACACCGAAGGGCTATCTGCAAAAACTGCGCGCGATCTGCGATAAGCACGGCATCCTTTTGATATTCGACGAAGTCATTACTGGCTTCGGACGTCTTGGTTATGCCTTTGCCGCCGAGCGCTACGGCGTGGTGCCGGACATGATTACTTTTGCCAAGGGCATCACCAACGGCGCGGTGCCGATGGGCGGCGTCTTGGTCCGCGATGCCATCCACGACACGTTCATGACCGGACCCGACCATATGGTCGAACTGTTTCACGGCTACACGTACTCGGCGCACCCATTGGCCTGCGCGGCCGGTCTCGCCACGCTCGATATCTACAAGAAGGAAGACCTTTTCGCGCGCGCGCGAGCGATGGAACCGAAATGGGCTGACGCCGTCATGGCGCTGCGTAGCGAACCGAACGTCGTCGATATCCGAACCGTCGGCATCTCTGCAGGCATCGACCTCGCGCCAAAAACAAACGCGCCGGGACTACGCGGATTCGAGGCGCTCGACGGCGCGTTCCACAACCACGATATGATGATCCGGGTCGCAGGCGATACCATTTGCCTGACCCCACCGCTGATCGTATCCGAGAGCCAGATCGGCGAGATCATGGATAAGGTCGCCAAGGTGATCCGCGCTGTTGCCTAATGGCAGCAGCGCCGAAACGATTGCGGCAAGCAGCGCAAACCAAAGAACAATTTCCCGTCGAATCAAACTTGGTGCTAGACTGACAGCCCAAGGGGTTGGGCGCACTTCATGATCCGCATTTCGACGATTTTCATCGCCATCTGCATGGTGCTGATCGCCGCTTCGCTCGGCCTTATCCTCTATTCCGTTGCCGGCCTGAGCAGTTCCGAATCCGCCATCGTGGCGCTGACCGCGCTGACCTTCCTGATCCTCTACAACGCCGTGTCGATGCGGCTGCGCGACCGCACGGATGTCGGCGGCCAAATTGCGGATCTGTCGCGTGGCACCGCCGACCTCGCCCGACAGGTGGCTGAGTTCGGTCGACGCATGGGTGCCATCGAGGCAAAACTCTCCACGACGGATTCGAGCGGACAGGATCGAATCCAGTCGGTGATGGGCGAAATCGGCGAATTGGGGTCGCTCGTGAAGCAACTCGCGGATTCCGTCGCAGCCCACGACGACATTCTCTCAAACACTGGCGGAACGATCGCCGCGCCCGCAATAACCGCTCTGCAAGGCGCTCCCGATGTAGTGGATATCTCTGTTGCCGAGAAACCGCCCGCGCCAGCCAACCTCAATAACGTTCAAATTCTGGTTGCGGTGAAGAACGCGATCGAAGCCAGCCGCATCGATCTCTATCTGCAGCCGATGGTGACGTTGCCGCAGCGCAAAGTGCGCTTTTACGAAGCCGTGTCGCGGCTGCGCGACGACAAGGATCAGGTCCTCGCAGCTGGGGATTTCATCGGTACGGCGGAAGCCGCAGGGCTGATGGGCCAAATCGACAATATGGTGATGTTCCGCTGCATCCAAGTTTTGCGGCGGCTGATGGTTCGCAGCAAGGAGGTCGGCGTATTCTGCAACGTCTCAGCATCGACCTTGGCCAACCCTACCGCGTTCAGCCAGTGTGTTGATTTTCTGGAAGCAAACCGCGCGCTGGCACCTTCTTTGGTGCTTGAGTTCAAGCAAAGCACGTTCCGTCATTTGGGACCTGTGGAGAGCGAACACCTCGCCTCATTGGCGCGGCTCGGCTATGGCTTCTCGATCGACAACGTCACTGATTTGCGCATCGACGCACGTGAACTCGCCGACCGTGGCGTGAAGTTCATCAAGGTACCTGCCGCGATGCTGCTCGACCAGAAACAATTGTCATCGGCAGATATCCACGCCGCCGATCTGTCTGACTTGCTGGCGCGTTATGGAATCGATCTTGTCGCCGAACGAATTGAAGGCGAACGCGCCGTGATCGATCTTCTCGATTATGACGTGCGTTTCGGTCAGGGCTTCCTGTTCGCGCCACCACGTCCGTTGCGACCGGAAGGCGCGCCTTTGTCCTCCACTGACGCCGCTACGATGCCGCCCAAAGCCGTTACGCCTGCGAGTGCTTCGGCGACGGCGGTTGCAGCCGACGTGAACCGGGTGACCGGCAGTGCCGCGCTGGCACGACGTGCCGCGAAAAGCTGATCTTACCTGCAAGATGACACAATGACGAAGCTGCGGTTTGTCGATCATGCGCGTGAGCTGACCGCTGGCGTCGATGTTATCCTCAGCGACATATGGGGTGTGGTTCACGACGGTCTCGTGGGTTTCCCGGAAGCCTGCGCAACGCTGCTGGAATTCCGGCAACAGGGTGGCACCGTTATTCTGATAACCAATGCACCTCGCCCCGCAGATTCAGTGCAGCGTCAATTGCGCAAGATGAACATCGCCGACGAGACCTATGACGGCATCGTGTCGTCCGGCGATCTCACACGCAACTATGTCGCGGCGCATTTGCAAAATAGCGTTTTTCAGATCGGGCCGGAGCGCGACAACCCGATGTTCCGAGGGATCAATGTGAAATTTGCGCCGATCGAGGCCGCAGACTACATTCTTTGCACTGGTCCGTTCGACGATGAAGTCGAAACCGCCGAAGACTATCGCGACATGATGGTGAAGGCACGCCAGCGCAATCTGACATTCATCTGCGCCAATCCCGATATCGTAGTGGAGCGTGGCGATAGGCTGATTTACTGCGCGGGCGCGATCGCCGAACTGTACCGCGAACTCGGTGGCAACGGGATTTTCTACGGCAAGCCCCACCCGCCGATTTACGAGCGTGCATTTGAACTTGCAGAATTAAAGCGAGGCAAGCCCACCCCAAAAAGCCAGGTGCTGGCGATCGGCGACTCCGTCCGTACCGATCTGACCGGAGCTAACACGATGGGCATCAATTGTTTGTTCGTCACGCGCGGCATTCACTCGGCGGACTTCGCCGATGTCGAGGAAATCGACGACTTCACCGTCAAGCGTCTGTTCGGGGAGACGAAGCCGCCGCTGGCTCTGACGCGAGATTTAAAGCGATAGACAAAAAAAGCCCGGCAAGTGCCGGGCTTCCGCCTATCTGAATTAAGTCGGTGGAAGCGTTACGCCGGCTCGTCCGGGAAAACCGCTTCGATCTTGGTCTTGAGCGTTGCGGCATTGAACGGCTTGACGATGTAATTGTTCACGCCAGCCTTCTTGGCGGCGATGACGTTCTCGGTCTTCGATTCCGCAGTAATCATGATAAATGGCGTGGTCGACAGATTGGGGTCGCCACGCACTTCCTTGAGAAGGTCGTATCCGGTCATCGGCTCCATATTCCAATCGGAGATGACAAGACCGTATTTCTTGCCGCGCATCTTGTTGAGCGCCGCCGAGCCGTCGCTGGCGTCGTCGATATTTTCAAAACCGAGTTGCTTGAGAAGGTTGCGAATGATGCGGATCATGGTGTTGTAATCGTCCACCACAAGAACCGACATCGACAAATCCATGGCCATTGCTGTCTTTCTCCCTCGAACGCAGCAACCGGCATGCGTCTAAAACCAACGGATGGCTTCTGCCGACCCGTTATCGACCGAACGTAACATCTGGCATTAAACAGCCCGTTAACCGGGTATGTCCGTTGAACTACTCAGCTATGCCTCCGGCTTGACTTCACGTCCGGGCCGGCGTCACGGTTCCATCAATCTGCATTGGGATTCCTGCCTAAAAATATGACAGCTAAATTTGCGATCGTTCGCGACTCGACACCTCCGGCCGACATCAACAAAGGCGCAGTCGTCGCTTTGGGCAATTTCGATGGCGTGCACCTCGGTCACCGCGTCGTTATTTCCGCCGCCATCGATATGGCCCGCCGACTAAAAAAACCCGCAATGGCTGTAACATTCGAGCCGCATCCGCGAAGCTTCTTCAGCCCCAATACACCCCAATTCAGACTGACAGACGCAACTGCAAAGCTGAGACTCCTGGCTGGCACCGGCCTCTCCGGCGCGGTTGTCATGACATTCGACGCCCATCGCGCCGGAACTTCGGCGCAAGACTTCATTAACCATGATCTCATTGCCCGACTCGGAATCAGCGGCATCTGCGTCGGCTACGACTTTCACTTCGGCAAGGGCCGTAGCGGATCGCCTGCGCTGTTGATGAGCGAGGCACCGCGATTAGGCATCGAAGTACATGTGCAGCCGCATGTCGACATCCTCGACCGGCCGGTGTCCTCGACCGCGATCCGCGAGGCGCTCGCAGAAGGTCATGTCGCGGAAGCTACCGAAATGCTTGGCGGGCCATGGTTCATTTCAGGCGAGGTCATTCACGGGGAGAAACGTGGCCGCGACCTTGGCTATCCGACAGCCAACATCCGCCTCGACAAGAATTGCGGTCTGAAGCACGGCATCTACGCCGTTCGCGTCGGGATCGGCGACAAGCGCATCGACGGCGTGGCCAGCTTCGGCCGGCGACCTACCTTCGATAACGGCGCGCCGCTGCTGGAAGTTTTTTTGTTCGATTTCAAGGGCGACCTTTATGGCAAGACGCTCGATGTGGCTTTCATCGCCTTTATCCGGGACGAACTGAAATTCGACGGGGTTGAAGCGCTCGTGAGTCAGATGGACGACGACAGCACCCGAGCCAAGGCGGCGCTGGCGGCGGCACCGGGTGCATTTCCGAAACTCGGAAAGATCGCCTGAAATCTCGCAGCCAGCGGCATTTTATAGTACGCGCCGGGTTTCCACCCGGCGCCAAAACGCGCTATTCACCTCGCCATGACCGAAAAGACCAAATCAGACAGTCAGAAGCCTGACGCAACCGACTATTCCAAAACGCTTTATCTGCCGCAAACGGACTTTCCTATGCGTGCGGGCCTGCCTCAGCAGGAGCCTAAGATACTGGAGCGCTGGAGCAAGATCGATCTCTACGGAAAGCTGCGCGAGAGCGCGAAGGGCCGCGCAAAATTCGTGCTGCATGACGGGCCGCCCTACGCCAACGGCAACATTCATATCGGCCACGCGCTCAATAAAATTCTCAAAGACGTGGTGACGCGCAGCCAGCAGATGCTTGGCCACGACTCCAACTACGTTCCGGGTTGGGACTGTCACGGCCTGCCGATCGAATGGAAGATCGAGGAAGAGTATCGCTCCAAGGGCAAGAACAAGGACGCGGTGCCGATCGTCGAATTCCGCCAAGAGTGCCGTGCGTTCGCGCAGAAATGGGTCGATATCCAGCGCGAAGAATTCAAACGCCTCGGCGTCGTCGGTGACTGGGATCATCCCTACACTACGATGAGTTTCCCTGCCGAAGCGCAGATCGCGCGCGAGCTCATGAAATTCGCCGCCAACGGCACGCTCTATCGCGGCTCGAAGCCGGTGATGTGGAGCGTGGTGGAAAAGACCGCGCTCGCCGAAGCTGAGGTCGAGTACGAGGATTACACGAGCGACACGGTGTGGGTGAAACTTCCAGTGGCGGCGAAATTCGGCCGTCTCGCAAATGCTTCGGTCGTCATCTGGACGACAACACCGTGGACCTTGCCGGGGAACCGCGCAATTAGCTTCTCGCCGAAAATTTCCTACGGACTCTACAAAGTCACCGACGCGCCTGCTGACAACTGGGCGAAGACCGGCGATTTGCTTGTCCTCGCAGACAAGCTCGCCTCCGATGTCTTCAAGCAGGCCCGCGTCACGTCGTTTGAAAAGGTAGGGGATGTCTCCGCCGACATTTTGGAAGCTGTCGAATGCACTCATCCGCTGAAAGGTCTTGATGGCGGTTATGAATTCATCGTGCCTCTATTGGCAGGCGACCACGTCACCGACGACACCGGCACGGGTTTCGTTCACACGGCACCCGGTCATGGCCGCGAAGACTTCGACGTCTGGACCGCAAATGCCCGCGAACTCGAAGCGCGCGGCATCAGTTCTATCATTCCCTACACGGTCGATGCCAACGGCGCACTCACCGAGCAGGCGCCGGGTTTCACCGGCAAGCGCGTCATCACCGACAAGGGTGAAAAGGGTGACGCCAACGAGGCTGTGATTAAAGCCCTTTCGGAGCGCGGCATGCTGCTCGCCCGCTCGCGCCTCAAGCATCAATACCCGCATTCGTGGCGCTCGAAAAAACCCGTGATCTATCGCAACACGCCGCAATGGTTCATCGCGATGGACAAGGACATTGCCGATCACGGCAAGGCGAAGACCGGCGATCCGCTGCGTGCCCGCGCATTGCAGGCGATCAGCGTGACGCGCTGGGTGCCTGAACAAGGACAGAACCGCATCACCGGCATGATCGCCGGTCGACCCGACTGGGTGATCTCGCGCCAGCGCGCGTGGGGTGTGCCCATTACAGTGTTCGTCCGAGAGAAGGGCGACGGCTCTGCGGAGATCTTGCAGGACGCCGCTGTCAACAAGCGCATTGCCGACGCCTTCGAGAAAGAAGGCGCGGACGCCTGGTATGTGGATGGCGCACGTGAGCGTTTTCTTGGATCGCACGCCACTGAAGACTGGAAGAAGGTCGATGACATCTGCGACGTCTGGTTCGACTCAGGCTCCACGCACGCCTTCGTTCTCGAAGACCCGGTTCATTTTCCCGGCCTCGCCGGCATCAAGCGCAAGGTCGATGGCGGCAAGGATACAGTGATGTATCTCGAAGGATCGGACCAGCATCGCGGCTGGTTTCATTCCTCGCTGCTCGAGAGCTGCGGCACGCGTGGGCGTGCACCTTATGATGTTGTCCTCACGCACGGCTTCACGCTCGACGAAAACGGTCGCAAGATGTCTAAGTCGCTCGGCAACACCACCGAGCCGCAAAAAGTTATCGCGCAATCCGGCGCGGATATTTTGCGGTTGTGGGTTTGCGCGACCGACTACGCAGACGATCAGCGCATCGGACCGGAAATTCTCAAGAACGTGGTTGAGACCTATCGCAAACTTCGCAACACCATCCGCTGGATGCTCGGCACGCTGCATCACTTCAAGCGCAGCGATGCCGTTGCGTTCAAGGATATGCCTGAACTCGAACGGCTGATACTGCATCGCTTGAGCGAAGTCGACGCCATCGTGCGTCCGGCTTATGCAAATTTCGATTATAAAACTGTCATCGCAACGTTGGCGAATTTCATGAACACCGAGCTGTCGGCGTTCTATTTCGACATTCGCAAGGACACGCTCTATTGCGATCCACCATCGTCGATCTCGCGCAAAGCCGCGCTCACCACTGTCGACATATTATGCGATGCAATTTTGAAATGGCTTGCTCCCGCGATCAGCTTCACCACGG
>JAPLPA010000044.1 GCA_026400415.1 Afipia sp.
CGTTCACTACAACATGGGCGGTATTCCCACGAACTATCACGGCGAAGTCGTCACCAAGAAGGGCGACGACAACAATTCTATCGTGCCCGGCCTGATGGCTGTCGGAGAGGCCGCATGTGTGTCGGTGCACGGCGCAAACCGTCTCGGTTCGAACTCGCTGATCGACCTCGTTGTGTTCGGCCGCGCCGCAGCGCTGCGCTGCGCCGAGAAGCTGGAAAAGAACGCGCGGCAGCCCGATTTGCCGGCGAACTCCGCCGAACTGTCGCTGTCGCGCCTCGATCATTTCCGCAATGCGTCGGGCGGCACGCCCACCGCCAAGCTACGCGAGAACATGCAGCGCGTGATGCAGAACAACTGCGCGGTGTTCCGCACCGGCGACGTGCTGCATGAAGGCCAGGAGATGATCCACAAGGTCCACGGCGGTATCGGCGACGTATCCGTCAGCGACCGTTCGCTGGTGTGGAATTCAGACCTCGTCGAGACCTTGGAATTCGACAATCTGATCGCGCAGGCGGTGGTGACGATGGACTCGGCAGCGAACCGCACCGAGAGCCGCGGCGCGCATGCGCGCGAGGATTTTGCAGATCGCGACGACAAGAACTGGATGAAGCACACGCTGGCGTGGATCGACCAAAAGGGCACCACCGCCATCGATTATCGCCCGGTTCACGACTACACGATGACCAACGACGTTCAGTACATTCCACCGAAGGCGCGCGTTTACTAACCGCGAAGCAGGACACAGAGCATGGTTGAATTCGCGCTTCCGAAAAACTCCAAGATCAGCGGCGGCAAGCAATGGCCGAAGCCTGCGGGCGCGGACGAGTCGAAGCTGCGCGAATACAATATCTATCGCTGGAATCCGGACGACGGAAAAAATCCGAGCGTGGACACATATTACGTCAATACTGCCGATTGCGGCCCGATGGTTCTGGACGGCCTGATCTGGATCAAGAACAACATCGATCCGTCGCTGACGTTTCGCCGCTCATGCCGCGAGGGCGTATGCGGCTCGTGCGCAATGAATATCGACGGCGCAAATACGCTCGCCTGCACCAAAGACATGCACGATGTCAACGCGGGCGCTGTGAAAATCAACCCGCTGCCGCATCAGCCGGTGGTGAAAGACCTCGTTCCCGATCTGACGAATTTCTACGCCCAATACGCCTCCATCGAACCTTGGCTGCATACGACGAGCCCGACCCCGCAAAAGGAATGGCGGCAGTCACCCGAAGATCGCGCCAAGCTCGACGGCCTTTACGAATGCATTTTGTGCGCGTGCTGCTCCACATCCTGCCCGAGCTATTGGTGGAATTCAGAACGCTTCCTCGGCCCGGCGGCGTTGCTTCAAGCTGACCGTTGGGTGAAGGATTCGCGCGACGAAGCGACCGGCGAGCGGCTCGATAATCTCGAAGATCCTTTCCGTCTCTATCGTTGCCACACCATCATGAATTGCGCCAAGGCTTGCCCGAAGGGCTTGAATCCCTCGGAAGCCATCGCCGACCTCAAATTGAAAATGGTCGAACGACAGGTTTGAGTTGAATCGTTGCGCTAGGCGCGCGATGACTGGCGCATGAGCAATACCCCTAAGGATCAAAAGCCCTTCGGCGCGTGCGAGCCCAATGCGGCGCAGCGCGCGGTGATCGCGGCGGTGCATGGCTCCGGCCTGAAGCGCGGCGCATTTCGTCCGTGGTTGTCGCGCATCGTGAACTTTCTCGGACCTGGCCCTATCGACGCGCAATATCAAGGTGCATCGTTCCGGCTGCATCATCTTGCCAGCGGCACCGAGCGCGGCGCGCTGTTCAACCCTGATTACAATCTTCCCGAACTGGATTTCTTGCGCGAACACACACCGCGCGGCGGCACCTTCGTGGATGTCGGCGGAAATGTCGGCACCTATGCGGTGCCGCTCGCAAAGCACGTCGGCGACGAAGGCCGCGTCATCGCTATCGAGCCGCATCCAGTGTCGAGCGCGCGGCTTGCGTTCAATGCGCGCGCTTCGAATCTCGGCAATCTTTCGTTGGTGGTCGCTGCTGCTGGAGACATCGACGGCGAGTTGATGATCGAAACCGATGGCGACAATCTCGGTGCCAGCCACATCACTGCGAGTGGCGGCATCAAGGTGCCGGCGAAAAAGCTGCTTTCGATTCTGGTGGTCAACCAGATCACGTCCGTTGATGCGCTGAAGATCGACGTCGAGGGATATGAAGACCGCGTGCTCGCTCCATTTTTTCGCGACGCGCCTCGATCGCTGTGGCCGAAGGCTGTCGCCATCGAACATCTCGAGCGAAATGAGTGGCAGAACGATTGCATCGAGGACATGACGTCGCGCGGCTATGCTATTGCCGGCAAGACGCGCAGCAACACGCTCTTGGTGCTGCGCTAAATTTTCTTATTCTTATTTAAACGCCGGCAGCACGAAGATCGCGATATTGATCAGCAGGCCGACGAGAAAAGCACCCGAACGCAACGTGGGCACGTTGTTGATGTACAGCAGGCCGTGGACGATGCGGATCGCGATGTAAGCCATCGCCAACATATTCACCGTCGCAGGCGCGGCACCCTGCGTCATTGCGATAATCACGGCCGCCGCAAAGAACGGAAAATTCTCGTAAGCGTTCTGATGGGCGGCGTAGGCGCGGCGCTTGGCCGGCGGCAGATTGTCGTAATCCTCACGGGGATAGCGATTGTCGCTCTCGACGCCCAGCTTTGCGTAGCTCACCAACGCGATTGGCAGCAGGGCTGCGATCAGGACACACCAATAGGCAATCGGCATCGTTATCTCCCGGAGTGAGCGTCTTCGCGCATTGTGGCTTCGATGCTTGGTTCCGTGACAATTGTCAATATCGGCCTGAAAATCTCATTGAAATCTGACATTTAACGCCGATGGGGGAACCTCCTGTATCCCGGCCCGTTAGCAGCACGAACCAGTGTTGAGGGAGTTGTCGCAATGACAGCCAAGGCAGACGATTCGCAGCGTGTATGGGATTTGGCGAAGAAAATCGGCGTTGCCATGATGGCGAGTTGGGATGGCAAGATGCCCCATTCGCGGCCGATGAGCGCGCACGTCGATCCCGAAGAAAATGCCTTTTATTTTCTAACCGACAAGACAGACAAGAAAACGCAGGATCTGAAACAGTATCCGCAGGTCTGCATGGCCTTCGGAGATGCGTCGGACATGAAGTACGTGTCAGTTACCGGCGAAGCATCGGTGTTGAATGATCGTGGCAAGATTAAAGAGCTTTGGTCCGTATGGGCGAAAGCTTGGTGGGACTCGCCGGATGATCCCAATATCGTGGTTCTGAAAGTCGTGCCGACGGAAGCCGAATATTGGGATACTCCCGGCAAGGTCGTTAGCACGATCAAGATGGCGGTCGCAGCGGCCACAGGCGAACGCCCGGAGATTGGCGAAAAGCGCAAGGTCGCGATGTGATGGCCAATGCTCAAGTGGGCGGGCCGACAGAAATTCCAGCTCCGACCCCCGATCAGCCAACCGTGCCGCCGGTCGAAAGTCCGCAGGGCAATCCGCAACCCGAGGTGCCGCCACCGATGAACGATCCCGCGCAGCCACCGCAACCGCCGCAAGAATTGCCGAGACAGCCACCGACCGAAGTGCCGGTGCGCGGAGCAGCATAAAAGAAAAAACCGATTCCACCCGACGCGATGCCGCTTTTTATCGTTGAAACTTAACGTACGTTCATTTGCAGTGCGATGATTCGTCTCAACACGTAAAATACTCTTCGCGTTTTTTACTTCGCCACAATGCCGCCTAACTGTTGTCGGCTGATCGGTCGCAGTTGACGGACGAAATTTTCCCGGCCGTTTTTATTTCAGACATACAGGTCGCCGTGACACACCTTCGGTTGATACTTCTCACCACGACAGCGATCGCGGCCCTTCAGGGTTCGCCATTCGTCGCACGCGCCGAAACATCGCAGACGCTTAAGTCTGAAAGGCCCGCGTCCGAAACGCTTTCGCCATTCGTTGTCGCCCAAGCGGCCGATCCGAACGCGCCTAAGCCGCCGCCGAAGGC